>JAGQVA010000297.1 GCA_020438265.1 Bacteroidota bacterium | reverse complement strand
TGAAAGTAGTCTGTAATTGGGCCATTCAAATCAGATCCGGAAGCATCAAAATCGACGGCAAAATAGATCGCTGAACCTGCCGGTTGATTGATTTGACTGGCGCACCAAAGTGCCTGCTCTGCGTCTGCTATCCCTTGCGTGTGAGTAAAATAGGAAGAGCTGTTTCCCTCTTCGAATACTACCATGATTTGAAAGCCAGCACTGGAAAGGACGGCTGCTTCTTCGGGTTTCAGGCGTTTCCAGGAGTTTTGACCTGCATAGTATCGAATGACGGTTTTGATTTGGGCACGTTGGAGGTCTGAAATCCCAGCTGCATTAATAGGGGTTGCGGTGTCGATGATGGAGTAGGTGGTCATTTTGGTTTATTTATATTCTGTTTTTGTTGAAATTTTTCTTTTTCTCAGTTTTTTATATTTCTGGGTTTTTTATATTTGGATACATGTCAAATCAATGATTCATTTTTATTGAGTATTTAATATTCGCTCTATTTCCGCAATGCCTATTTGCACCTGATCATGGGTTTGTGAAAAATGTTTCACTCTCGAAAAATATCTCCCCAAAGGAGATTCTGGATTCATTGATTCCAGAATAAATTCGCCTAAAAAAGATCCTGGAGGGTTTGCTATTGCCATATCATGAAGAAGCTTTGGAGTCTGAATTGGTTTAGGAAGGCCTTTAATTTTTACCGTCTTTTTTGTAATACTGACCCCTTCTATTTGCTTTTTATCACTACCATATTGAGTAAGGCGGTCATCTGGCGGTAAATAAACTTCTAAATCTAGCTGATACAACTCAAAGAAATATTTAACAGGCTCATTGGATTGGTAGGCCTCTTTTAACCTCCCATATACTTCTGCTTTAAATAATTCACTAATTCGGGTGCTTTTTGCAGCTTGTTCATCGATATTGACATCATGCTCTACTCCATGTGGGCCAATCTGATCTCTGCCTGGATAATCTTTTCCAGCGGATTTCCCTACTCTCAGATAAGCTCCTTTTCTTTGTCGGTCTTTATCGACAGTATTAGCTCCTTCTGAAGCATTCGGAAGGGTTGTCCGTGCAAATAAAAAATCAAAGACCTTTTTAGGTAATTTTTTAGGAAACTGAATAATAAGTACTTCATTTTTCTGGACTTCCTGGATTGCTTTAATCGCTACCTCGAAATCTGCACCAACTGTTACTATTTTAACCCTCTTGTCGTTGGTTTCTGCCTGAATCTTCCCAAAATGTGAATCATCTTCCTGCTGGATAGCTTTTGCTCGTGAACCAGGGTCTTCTTCATGAGCATATTTGGCAGGATCAGCAAGGCTACCAATAAATGGAATCACAACTCCTTTTTCCATCTTCGCTTTGTCCTGGGCATGCATTATCCCCTCTACAAGAGCAATCATGGATACTACAGCTTGTTGACTATGCACTCCGGTAGTAGCGCCATAAACTGCCATAGAGTGAACTGCCATTCTGCCTCCTGGAGCTGCCAGTATTTGCTTTACTGCTTGAATTTCTCCTTTAAATCCAGGATTATCATGAAGTTCTTGCATGAAAAAGGCATCATCGCTCATTCCAGGAGGTTTTATAGCAGGATAAACATAGCCTAATCGAGATGTTTCCAAAGAGACACTTGGGGCAATATCAGGGTTCCCAGCGGTTCGTACTCCCCTGCGACCATCATCAGGATGCCAGTCAAGGGGCTGGAATTGCTGGAAATGTTTAACCCCAAGTTGTTCTGGAATTGTTTTTGATTTATCCTTTAATTCTGGATGTCTGTCATCAATTGCTCCTGTAAAGCCTAATGGAACCTGGGCGGCGCGAGGATCATCTCCTTCTTTTAGTTTTGTAAATTGACCTTCACTCATTACCTCAAACCCCAGTGCATCGATTTCCTGGACTGCTTCTGGACCTTTTTGGGGGTCAAATCCCGGAATTAACAAGCCTAATTTACTTCGATTATCCACTCCCTTTGCTTTTTCTTCAGCTAATCGTGAAAATCCTTCCTGATAGATAATCTGGATACGACCGCGGTAACCCAGTGCCTTTATTCTTTCCACTAAAGCCATAGAGGCACTTTGATGGCCTGTACCTTGTGCTACAGGAATAAAAATCCGAATGATGGGAAAACGATTAAGGAAAATATAAACAACATTTTGTTTGCTATGTAAGTCCAGGTCTCTTTGGTATAGTTCAATAAATTCTTGTGTTGATAGCTTTAATTTTCCCTCTCTTTCATTCTGTATCAAAAGGCTCACCTCTTCCTGGTCCATTTCTGCTATTGGCGTTTGTGTCATTTGGTGAAGCTCACGTGCGTCAATTTCAACTTGATGTTGTCCTAGTTCTTCTACTGGAATTCCCAGTTTTTTTGCATATAGGCGAATAAAGTCATGTGTTTCCAACTGTAATTTCCCCTCGCGTTCCATTTCAATGTAATGATTTACCAGAACAGGCGTGAGCGTATCTATTTCTATTTCCTGGTCGGTTACAGGATCCAGAAAACGTTGGATTACAGTTGAATCAAGATGTTTTCCTCGTTTTGATCCCGAATGAGTATGATTTGTATGTGGATAAACATTCGATTTCAATTGAACCGCTTGTTTGCTTTGTGAGCTATTATTAACAATTTCTTGAAACCTCCTTTGTGCAATAGCTTCAGGCCTGTTGTTTTTGAATTGAAAACTAAGTTCTTCACTGGTTTTCTTTTGAGAAATTCCATTGGCCACCGATTGGGCTTTATTCTCTATTTTTTTACCAGTATGAGTAATCATAATTTTCTCTTTTCATATTTTGAGCTATCGTCTATAGCAACCAAACAATCATACTTTTTATACCGCAACCACCACTGGCCCCATTTCCCCCCGATAATCACCTGCCGAACAATAGGGATAATTCCGTACCATATCCTTCAGCCTCGCAACATGCGGATTATAATATCCCAACTCCACTTTTTTTCCCAATAGCAAATCGATGAGAAAAAAATTGGTGAAGGCGCAACGTTTAAAAACCTTTAATCTTTGACTTTCATATTCTTCTTCCTCTGGCCTTTCTTCCCAAAGCCCGAGGCGGCAGGGGTGAAGAGATTGATGAATATACTCCCGGGCAGATTCTTCTACTTTTTTGTAAAGAACTTTAAGAAGGTGATTCAGATGCTCTTTTTCGATATCCAGAATCAGACACACTCTTCTTTTGGTAATGAGATAACCTTTGATTTTCAGGTTTTCGTGGTAGACAAGTTGGTTAAGAACTTCTGAAATCAGGATTTTGCGACGATAGTCGGGGATGTACTTTTTCCATGGACCGATGATCAGGGTTAGAGCCTGATAGTTATTGGTTTTATTTTTTTGTTTAGCCATGGAATGGGTTTTCTTTCAAAGTCGTGTCAAAGTTTTATTTTCCTTCTTGAATTCCCGCTTTAATCCGTTCATGAGTTCTTCTTTGTTCACGATGTTTGAGCCTCTTTCGATAGCAGAAAGTGCGCAGTGTCTTAATACATTAATAATGGCACCACCAGCGAGTTCATGGTCTTCGGCGATTTGCCAAAGATCAATCTCAGGATCGAGAGTACAGACACCTGAAAAGGCATTTTCCCAAAGTTGATAACGACTGGTTACATCAGGCATCGGGAAGTGAATCATCGACTGAAACCGGCGTGTGAATGCTTCGTCCATATTGGATTTTAAGTTGGATGCAAGAATAATTACGCCGGGGAAGTCTTCAATTCGCTGGAGCAAATAGGCCGTTTGCTGATTGGCATGCCGATCATTGGAGGAATTGGCTTCGGTTCTTTTGCCAAAGAGTGCATCTGCTTCGTCGAAGAAGAGAATCCAATCCTTGTGCTGGGCGATGTCAAAGATTTTTGCCAGATTTTTTTCGGTCTCTCCGATGTATTTGGAGACAATCATGGACAAATCCACCTTGTAGACATCTCTTTGAGTGGTTTTTCCCAAAAGAGTTGCTGTCAGGGTTTTTCCTGTGCCGGGAGGACCGTAAAACAGTGCCCGATAACCCGGTTTGATCATTTTACCCAGTCCCCAATCTTCCATAATGGTTTGGCCATGAGTCAGCCATGACTGGATTTCAAGGATCTGATCCATTACATAATCTTCCATCACAATGTCTTCCCATTCCATTCTGGTTGAAATTCTTCTGGCAGGAAAAGACGCACTTTGTTCAATGGCCAAATGCTCTCCGGTTATAAGATAGTGTAGCCAGTGGTTCGTCATGGTAAGTGTACCGTTACTCTCAGGAATATGAGATTCAGTATTACCTAAAACCAGAATTTGTTCTTTCATCAGGATATTCTCCCGACTTAGTACTTTCAGTGTATCCAGTCTTTGTGCCGGATCTATGGAAGATGTCAAAAAAAGCAATGTTTGTCCTGTGGGAATAAATCCACTATGTCCCGGATCAATGACTCCTCCGAATTCAGTAAACCCACGATCGTAAAGCTGGTTTTTTCCAAAGAAAATATCCAGCACTTCAGGCTTGAGATGTGGAACCAACGCCAATGCCATTGCAAGCCGATCATATCGGGTCAGTTCCCATTGTTGGACCATTTGGCCATAAGGAGTCTCATCCTCAATCAGGTCCGGTGGAGCAATGTCATACCATTGTCCGTCAAAGTTTTCCTGTTGGAAATATACACCAATCACCTGATTGATGATTTCGTTTAACCAGTCAATCTCGCGCAGGAGTGTATGAAACGAAGCGTTAGTTTCCATAGGAAATAAATAGTTTTTCGACATCGTCAAGATTCGCATCTTCCCACCTGAAATACATCAGTGCTGTATTGGGATTTAACTCATTGGCTTTGAGCGTATCAAGTAAACAAGCTTGTGCATTGGGTGAAATATGAGTTCTGTAATTAATGGGGTCATAATCAAAACTATAGTCAAAGAACTGGCTGGCCCAGTCGTTTTTAAATTCTCTTTCGGCGATGAGTTGATTGACAAACTGATCCAGTCTTTCGTTTTGAATAACCAGTTTTTTTGCCTTGAAAAAAGACGGTTTCCGTTTGCCTTCCCGATGGTAATATTCAATGTCTTTGGACTGAATTGTTTTCGCATCCGAATGCCCGAAGATATTGACCAGACCGAAGTTTTCGGAGTCTGTCGCAATTTCAAGCTCTCCTCTTTCCGAGCTTGAAATTGCCAATGTCCAGTCTGAAGTAGTGGCACATTCCGTTACGACATACACTTCCCGAAAAGAATAAAACACCTGAGTCAATTTGATAATCAGGCTTGGTCCAAGGTCATTCCAGTTTAGGATTTTGACAGATTCGGGGTTATTTCCTTTAAACAGAAAGCTTCCGGGAGCGTCAAATGCCAGTACCTGTTTGCTAAACTGAAAATCGCCTTCCAAAGGATTGTGCCCGCTGCTCCTTCCAGAGTAGGGCTTGGTAACTCCTTCATAAAAGTCCCAGCTGGAAGGGTTTAGCTGGATTCCATATCCAAAATCAGCATCATCCCGATTAATAATACCTGTCCGATAGATATTTCCCAGAGGAATCATCTCCCCGTTTCGGATCTGGAAAAAGTCACCGGGGTAGATATATTGATTGAGTGGCCAGGTAGGAATAAACCCATTTGTCCTGAGATAGAAGTTTCGGAAAAATTTGTGGAAGACATTGTTCATATCATTTTGTTTTTAATGGAAAGAGAAAAACTGTTTTGAAAATATGAAATCATGCCAAAACAGTTTTCTCTTTCTGAGAACAATCATCAGGAAGCAAGTGCAGCCGCATTTTCGGCAGCCAGTTTGGCCTGAATTGATTTGAGCTTAACTTCTGCTTTATTAAGAGCCGCTGTTGCATGATTTAATTCCTCGATTACATCTGCCACTGCAGTTTGGAGTGATTGAAATAAATTTTTTGCATCAACATAAGCTTTGTGTATTAAGCTTTGAAGAGAGTTTTTTCCGGATGTAAGTGAGGCAACAAAATCCTTGGCCTGGGTAAATTCCAGCGCAGCAGCAGCTTCGGCTTCTCCCGAAACTGCCTGAGAGAAATAGGTTGCCTGAAGGGCCGTAAGTGTCAAAGAAATAGCGTTATTAGCATCTTTTCCAGCCGTTCCAACGAGGGTGACCAATTCATCCGAAATCAGAGGATTTAGCGCTTTTTTCCTGATGACCAGATTCGCCAGTTTATTGATTACTTCGGCGGAAAATATAAGTTTATTAATTACCTCCCGCATATTGATCGCTACTCTTTTGGTTACACCGTCTGCGATTACTACTTCATCAAAAGCTATTTCCGAATTGTTGAGCAGATTTTTTGCGTCCTGAACAACCTGATCCACTAAATTTTTATTGCTAAGTGTATGGGCTCTGTTTGCACCTGCATCAGCTAAAAACCCCTCAAACTTGGTTAGTTTTTCAGTCAAAGCAGTAACGATAGCCTGAAATTTCTCTACTTCTCCTTCTGCATTCAGGACCTGAATAGTCAGTGAGTCGAGCAACGCTTTTTTCGCTTCAATAATGGCGTATCTCCCGGGAGGATTCAGATCTGGTCTGGGTGAATAGGGAATGAGATAATTATATCTTTTCATTGGATTAAATATTAATTTTGATTGTTTTTTGGTTTAAGGTGAAAGACAAACGGCTGTGCTTGGGATATATCCGACAATGCATTGGTAAATTGTTTTTGATTTGACTCCATAGCTGCTGAAGCAGTTAGAACTACGGGCAGATACTGTTCTCCTTCAACCAAAATATTACCAAAATTATCGGTAGTTTCTTCATCCAGGGTATAGCTATA
>JAGQVA010000296.1 GCA_020438265.1 Bacteroidota bacterium | reverse complement strand
GAGGAAACGGGCCTTGCGGGAGTCCCTTCTTGAGGGGACGGAGCTTGTGCGAAGGGGTAAACACGTACATTTACCGCCGCTTTTTCTTCATTCCATTTTATTTATTTCCTCCGGAACCCTCCGTATCATCCTTCGCACCTTCATCTTTACTCAAATACCGTTCCAGCCAGTCAAAAAACACTCTGTGCCAAAGCACGCCATTCTGAGGCTGAAGCACCCAGTGTCCTTCTTCCGGATAATATAAAAATCGGGCAGGAATGTCCTGCAAACGGGCAGCCTGAAAAGCCTGCATTCCTTCGCCTAAAGGCACACGGAAGTCCTTTTCATTATGAATAACCAGAATCGGAGTATCCCAGTTTCTCACATATAAATGTGGTGAATGGAGCTTATAGGTCGCATTGGGTTTGAGTTCCCAATAAGGCCCGCCAATATCGTGATTGGCAAAAAACAATTCTTCCGTTGTTCCATACCAGCTCTCCATATTAAAAAGACCACAATGAGAAATAAAAGCTTTAAAGCGTTTTTCGTGGTTTCCAGCCAACCAGTAAACGGAATATCCACCAAAACTGGCTCCTACAGCACCCAGACGGTCGTTATCTACAAAATCTTCCTTCGCAACTTCATCAATCGCACTGAAATAATCCTTCATCGCCTGGCCACCCCAATCTTCGCTGATCTGATCATTCCAGCGACGTCCGAAAGAAGGTAATCCGCGCCGGTTTGGCGCTACGACGATATACCCATTGGCTGCCATTAACTGGAAGTTCCAACGGTAAGAGAAAAACTGACTCACCGCTGATTGTGGTCCTCCCTGACAGTATAAAAGGGTTGGATACGATTTGGTAGAATCAAAATCCGGAGGATAAATGACCCAGGTAAGCATTTCTTTTTCATCAGTGGTTTTGATCATTCTTTTTTCCACTTTTCCCATCGAAATGCTGTTGAGAATGGGTTCATTGGTTTTGGTGATTTGTTTTTGTTCTCCTTTTTTAAAGTCAATAAAAAACAATTCAGAAGGCTCCGACATCGTCATACGGGAAGCAACAATTCCGTTCTTTGCGATAGCAAAACTACCGTAATTATGCTGACCAGTAGTCAACTGAGTGAGTTTTCGGGATTCAATCTCAATAGAAGCAATCTGATAAGTAGCTTGTACTCCGGTAATGAAATAAATGCTCTTTCCATCACGACTCCATTGAGGATGATTGGCGTCCTGGTCCAGACCAGCTGTGATTTCGGTCTTCTCAAAAGAAGTCATATTCATCACAAAAATTCTGTTCCGGTCAGATTCAAAACCAGCTTTTTCCATGCTGTTCCAGGCCAGGTATTTTCCATCGCGAGAAAAAACAGGTTCTTTGTCGTACCCATTCATCCCCTCAGTCAGATTGGTCGTCTTATCGGCCTGTAAGTCATACAGGTATATTTCAGAATTGGTGCTTTGGGCGTACTCTTTTCCGGTCAGTTTTTTACATGTATAAGCAATGGTAAACCCATCAGGACTCCAGGCAATTTCTTCAATTCCTCCAAAAGGATTCAAAGGAGAATCATAAGGCTCTCCAGCCATAATATCTTTGGGTTCACCACTTACTGATCCATTATTATACTCCATAAAAAACACATGGCTATACTCATAATCATGCCATGAATCCCAGTGGCGATACATCAGATCGTCGATAATCCGCGCATTGGCTTTAGGCAGGTCAGGGTATAATTCATTGACTGTTTTGTCCAGTTTTACATTTTTGGTAAACAAAATTTTATCCCCGGAAGGTGAATACAAAAACCCTGTAATTCCTCCTTCAATATCTGAAACCTGTTTTTTATCAGAACCGTCAGGATTCATTTCCCATAGTTGTCTCGAACCAGATTCAGCTGAAAGAAATCCGATTCTTTTCCCGTCAGGACGCCAGCGCGCCTGAGATTCGCTTCCTTCAAAAGCGGTAATTTTTTTCACATTTCCTCCGTCGCTATTGATAAGGTAAAGATCCCTGTTCCCTTTATTTGCCGGGAGATTATAACGGGTAATACCATACACCACCTGCGAGCCATCAGGAGAGACATCATCAAGTGAAACACGTCCCAGTTCCCAGAGTTTCTCAGGAGTCAATCTGCCGGATTGAGCAGATACGCCATTCATCAGCAAAAAAGAACACACAAGAACGAGTGAAACATGAAGGTATTTCTTCAAATTACTATGCATACTATTTTAGTTAAGATTAGATTTTTGGTTCAAATGTAACTCTCAAATATAGGATAAAAACGAATGATTTTTGATATTAATGTGCATTATCAGGTCAAAAGTAAGGTTTCAGCAAGTATGGCTGATGGATAGAAATGAAAAATTAGTTGGCAAAGCTGAGATGGAAGATTATGAGTAAGTCAAATAGATGAACAGATCTTCGATCGGTGAGTTTGATGAGGCTCCCTCACCCGCAAGGGGTTCGGGATGCCTGCCCAGGCAGGGTGGTGCTCATCTGCCTAATTGGCGAATTATGTTTTCCCACAGGTGTGGGCATCCCGAACCCCTTGCGGGTAAGGGATCTTCCTAAAGCTCGAAAAACAAATTCCTGACACTTTTTATCATCCAATACAGTCTTTCCCTATTTAAATTCATTACCTTTGTCTTCTCTTTTATCAATCAAGCAACATGCTCATTCTCAACGGCAAACTCCTCGACCCCGGCTCAAATGAAGACCATTTTCTCAACCGCTCCTTTAAATATGGCGACGGGATTTTTGAAACAATCAGGATCTATCAGGGAAGAGTATTATTCATTGACGATCATCTAAACCGCCTGACAGAAGGAATGAAAGTTTTGCAGTTTGAGTTTTTGGAGAATGAGTTTCAAAAGGAATTAAAAGAGAAAATTGAGCACTTGAAGGTTCTCAACGGCATCAGCAATCACGGGAGAATTCGCATTCAGGTTTACCGTACGGGCCCGGGAGCATATACTCCGATAGAACTTTCCCCGTCTTATCTGATTGAGGGATATTCGCTTAAAACCGATTATTTCAACTCCGATACGACTGTTTCCCTGACCCCTTATCAGGACATTTCTTTACAGCATAACATCCTTTCACCTTATAAAACATCCAACGCCCTTCCTTACGTGCTGGCAGGGCATTACGCTGATCAGAATGGATTTGATGACGCGGTTTTATTCTCCGATGGACAGGTTTGTGAAACGGCTGGTTCCAATATTTTCATTGTACATAATCAGAAAATTTTCACTCCCCCTTTGAGTAGTGGTTGTGTTGACGGGATTATGCGAAGAAAAATATTCATTCTCGCCAATCAGTTAAAACTCACCTGCACGGAAAAAAAATTAAAAGGCAAAGATTTGAGTCAGGCAGATGAAATTTTCCTGACCAACAGCCTTCGGGGCATTACACCGGTCCATAGATGGAAAGATTTGCTTTATGACACGAAAAAATACGCCATCACATCTTTTTTAAAAAAATGTTTTGCCCAATTTATCTCCCAAAACCAATGGTAAATATCCAATTATAAGGAGTAATAATTTAAGGAATCCAATCCCGAATGGAACCAATATAACCCAATACCCAAAGGCATATTATTTTGATAAATGGGAATATTAAAACCCGGAAGATCATGCCACCTTATCAACACACAAAAAACTGACTACCAATCAATTATACATGCCCATACTCAAAGGAGGGCCTGATGTTTTTACAGATTAGAATAAAAAAAGTACGATCCTGAATTAATTATACTTTCAACTTTGGGTGTGCAAACAACACATAAATAACAGGTTGGTTACAAATTAAAGGGTAATTTATTCTGAAAAAATGTTTTTTTTAGCGCACAGAATTATAGGGGAGTTTCATTTTTCCAATTGGAAAATAAGTAAAAACTATGTTAAATTCCCGGATAAATAAAACTAAAAGCGCTAGATTTACCCCCATAAAATGTATGTATGGGCAGAAATAAAAAACCAAATAAAGGAATTATTTACTCTACAGATCCCGATTATGAATTTGACCTGGATGATGATCAGGAAGAGATTGAGACGTTGCCACCTCAGCAACAGAATCTACGGGTTAGCAGGCAGAGATTGAAAGGAAACAAGATTGTAACTCTCATTAAAGGATTTGTAGGACAGGAAGAAGACTTGAAAGAATTAGGAAAAAAGCTCAAATCCACCTGTGGTTGTGGCGGTACGGTAAAGGATGAAGAAATTTTGCTTCAGGGCGATTTTAAGGAAAAAGTGGGGAGTGAACTGACAAAATTGAATTATCGGTTTAAATTTTCCGGGGGATAAATTTTGATGTAAGGAAATTGGACAAAACTACTCGAAAAAGGATTTATTTTAACAACATCAACCTCATTATTACTACAAATTGCAAAAGCTCAATCAATTGTTTGCTAGCCTGAGAATAGACTAACCTTCTTGCTTATGAAACGATTCTTACCCAATTTTTTACGGTTTTCCATATTCCTTATGCTGGGAATCCCCCTGTTAGCCTTACAGGCTCAGGTCACAGTAAATGGAGTGTCCCCTTTTTCCCAGTATGTTACTCAATTACAGGGACCAGGGGTCCAGATCAGTAATATCAACATCAATTGTGATACTACCCAATCTCCAACTCCAGCTATGGGGAGCTTTGATGCGACAATGACAGCTCTAGGGGTTCAAACTGGTACAGTGATGACTACCGGAGCTATCTCAGGTGTTAATATACCAGGGGCTGGGTTTTTTAATGGGTCGCCAGGCGATCCTACGATGGCCTCTCTTCCCCAGTGGTCAGGATTTCCTTTAGGAGGAGGACCATTAGGAGACGCTTGTGTAATAACTTTTGATTTAATTCCATCTTGTGATACAATTGAGTTTACCTACGTATTTGCCTCCAATGAGTATCCGTTTTGGGTCACACAAGGCTATGATGATGGATTTTGTGCATTCATTCAGGGTCCCGGATATCCTGCCTTCACCAATTTTGCTTTAGTTCCTGTAGTTGGGGTTCCCGTCTCAACTGTGAATGTTAGTGCAGCAAATAACACAGCGTATTATATGGGTAATGGAGGAGGAACAAGTTATGGAGGTAGAACGGTAGTATTAAAAGCCAAAGCTGCTGTAACGCCTTGTGCCAACTATTCCATAAAATTGGTCATAGCGGATGAACAGGACCAGGGGGTAGACTCTGGTGTATTCATTGAAGCAATTACCTGTGGAACTGATCCGCCTTTTGTTTTAGCCAGAAACTACAACAATCCGAATAGTTCTGAGGCAGTAGAAGAATGTGTGGATGGATATTTTACTTTCTTCAATCCTGGCGATATTTCTCAACCATTAACCATCAACTTCAACGTACTCGGAACAGCGACCAGTGGTGCTGATTATGCCCCACTTCCTACTTCCATTACCATTCCTGCAGGACAGAGTTCTATTGATCTTCCTGTAAACGTGGTGGCTGACGGTATAACAGAAGGGATTGAAACGGTTATTATCGCGCTAAACGTGCTGAGCTGTACCAGTGATACTGCCATTATGCAGATCCTGGACCCATTTCAGGTTGATGCCGGCCCCGACCAGTCTGTATGCTCCGGAGAAACAGCTATTCTCGGTGGAGTCCCGGACCCTCAGATAACCTACAACTGGCAATCCAACGTCGGATTTAACGGGCCTGCCAATTCGGCCAATCCTACAGCTGCCTTGATTACGACGATACCTCAGTCATTTAATTACATCCTTACGGCGACTGATGAGAATTTATGTACTGATAAGGATACGGTGAAGGTTAGTTATATACCACGCCCCCAGGCCGGATTCTTCCTGCCTCCCGGAGTGTGTGTGAATGATGTCGTAACCATTACTTTCACAAAACCTCCTATCCCGGGTGCTATTTACAACTGGAATTTTGGACCAAATACGGGTACAGTACAAGGATCAGGAATCGGGCCATTTATTGTGTCATGGACACAACCCGGCCCCAAGACGGTAAGCCTTTTTGTTACCGATCAAAACTGTAACTCTGATACCATATATAAAACAATCATTGTTCACCCCATCCCTACAGCGTCCTTTACAGCAACGAGCCCGGTTTGTGCGGGCTCGCCCTCCCTGATTAATTATACAGGATCAGCTAGTCCAACTGCGACTTTTATGTGGGATACAGATGGGGGTAACCCTCCTACTTTGAATGGCTCCGGGCCTCATAACGTTTCCTGGAATACAGCAGGTCAAAAGGAGATTACGCTTACAGTAACAGAATTTGGTTGCGTAAGTCCTCAGTTTTCACAATTTGTAACTGTCTTCCCTGTACCAACCTCGGATTTCATCGCCGCAGACTCAGTTTGTGAAAATTCTCAGGTAGCAATTGTATATTCCGGAACCGCAGCCAACCTGGCAAGTTATGCGTGGAATTTCGATGGGGGCCAGGTAATCAGTGGTACCGGACAAGGGCCTTATATCATTGAATGGGCTACTCCAGGAGTAAAACAAGTCTGTTTACAGGTAGAAGAGAATGGATGTATTTCCACTTTGACCTGTAAGAATATAAATGTACTTGGTACACCGAATGCCTCTATTGCTCCGGTAGTGAATCAGTGTTTTAATGGTAACAATTTTAACTTCGTTTATACCGGGGATCCTGCTACGAGTATCACCTGGATTAATGGTCCTGATGCGACTCCGGCAATTGTGAATACATTATCCAATAATAATGTTACTTATCTCAACCCTGGTGTGAAAACCGTTTATGCAATCGTTACAACAAGTGGTTGTGT
>JAGQVA010000295.1 GCA_020438265.1 Bacteroidota bacterium | reverse complement strand
ATTCCCGATAGATCGGGGGTCCCAAATCCATTGCCCCTCTAAACTTGAGATGAGTCTGGAGGAAATTTCCCTACCATTAATTGGCTGATAGAGTAGTATCTTGTTGAATAATAGTAAAATTGGTGTGATCGTAAATGTCAAAATCTCTAAATCTCCCAAAATAAAGGGTATCAGTTTGGCCAGAAGCCTGAAGATTCTGAAAGTTTATCTATTAAAAATCCATCCAACAATAGTATTATATTTGTCTCAATTGAATTTTTATTAGAGGCTCTTAAAAACACCCAATGAAAAAATGTATTCTTTCAATAGTTCTACTATGGTTCAGCTATTTTCTTTATGCTCAGGAAAGCTTTGTTGAACAAGCTGATAAACAATTTCATAAGCAGGAAAACTTACAAGTTGAATCAATTATCCCTGAATCCATAAAGATAAAAGGACCAGACGGCCTATTGGAAGTTCAGCTAGATTTAGATAACGGAGCCCCATTTTACACAATCCATTATAATAATAACCTCTTCCTGGAATCGTCTCCGCTAGGCCTAAAGACATCTATTGGCGATTTTGATGCTTCTCTGACTTATGTCTCCCATTCAACTCAGTCTCTGGATGAATCTTATGAAATGGACAAAGGCAAAGTCAGACATATTCACTATCAGGCCAATGAACTTACAAGCAAATTTGTCAATGCTAAGGGAGACACGCTTTACATTATATTCAGGGTAAGTAATCACGATGTCGCTTTTTCATATCGCGTTACTGTTACTGATGAAGAAGTCACCAACCTGAAAGTTTTTAAAGAAGCTACCGGTTTTAATCTGCCTGATGATGCGACTACCTTTATTACCCCACAGGCTTTGCCCATGACAGGCTGGAAACAAACCAAACCCAGTTATGAGGAACCATACACCTACGATGAACCCATGGAAACGCCTTCTTTAAATGGTGTGGGGTATACCTTTCCGGCACTGTTCAAAATTGGGGAGAAAGGCTGGACGCTTATTTCTGAGACTGGCGTGGACAGCCGATATGTAGGTGCGAGACTTGGAGAGGGAAACAAGGAGGGATTTTATCCTTTGGAATTTCCCCAGGCAGGAGAAAATAACTCACTCGGCGAAACCTACCCTACCCTGGCCATTCCTGCTCAGACAGCCTGGCGCACGATTACTGTTGGGGAAAGTTTAAAGCCTATTGTAGAATCAACGGTGGCATTCGATGTGGTAAAACCTCTTTATGAACCTTCCCAGACATACAAAATGGGCCGGGCTACCTGGAGCTGGATTGTATGGCAGGACAATAGCATCAATTATGAAGATCAGGTGAAATTTATTGATCTGGCAGCAGCGCTGGATTTTGAATATGTGCTGATTGATAACTGGTGGGATACCCGAATTGGGAGAAAACGTATGGAAGAACTTGTGAAATATGCAGCAAGTAAAGAAGTTGGGGTAATCCTTTGGTATAATTCTAATGGCTGGTGGAATAATGCGCCTCAGGGACCTCAGGATTGCATGAACACAGCACCAGCACGCAAAAAAGAAATGGCCTGGTTGCAAAGTATTGGAGTCAAGGGACTCAAAGTAGATTTCTTTGGAGGAGACAAACAGGCAACCATGAAATTGTATGAAGATATCCTTGTTGATGCCAATGAGTATGGACTTACCATCACTTTTCACGGTTGTACCATCCCCAGAGGATGGGAACGCATGTATCCCAATTTTGTAACCAGTGAGGCAGTTCTTGCTTCTGAAAACCTCATTTTCAATCAAATGCATACAGATTTGCATGCATATAATGCTACCATTTTACCATTTACAAGAAATGCCATTGGCGCGATGGATTTTGCTCCTGTCTTTTTTAATAAGCGCTTGGCAAAGGATCAGGAAAATCATGGAAATTATCGCAAAACAACCGATGCCTTTGAAGTAGCTACATCAGTATTGTATTTCTCTCCGGTCCAGCATTTTGGCATTACTCCCAACAACCTTGAAGAGCAACCAGAACATGTCCTGGACTTTATCCGCAAGGTGCCATCCACCTGGGACGAAACGGTTTTCATTGATGGATATCCGGGAAAGGAAATTGTGCTGGCTCGGAGAAAAGGCGAAAAATGGTATGTGGTTGCGGTGAATGGGGAAAAGGAGCAGAAGGAGTTGACGGTATCGTTGCCTATGCTGGCAGGCAAGGAGGTTAATCTTTTATTTGATAAGGAAGATCGAACTGCGGGGATGAAAAAGCTGAAAGTTAATAAGCAAGGGAAAGTGAAGTTGAGCCTTTTGCCGGAAGGCGGGGCGGTTATTTATTAATGGGTTAAGTACTCTTGCAAAACTATGTATTAAAACCCTTGTTTTGATCCGTTGATGAAGATCCCTCCCTTTGGTCGGCTAATCTCTCTACACAACTTTCGATTTCTGTGTGAAAAGTCAAAATAAACGCTATCGCTAATAAGGAATTACAAATGAAAAAGTAAACACACTGATTTACAGAAAATTATCTTATCAGAGATGAGCTCACTTTTTACTTCCTTATTCTTTATTCCTTATTTTTAAATCCCTGATAGTCAGATAAATAAAAAAGATGTGTAGAGAGATTAGCTTTGGTCGGGATGCCCCAATCTGGGGAAAATTTGCTTGCCGCAATGGCAAAGTTTCGATTTCCGCTGAAAGCGGGCATATCGACCAGCGGGAGAGATCTTCATAAAAGATTGATTATCTGTGAGAGGTTTTTACAAAGTGTCCAGTATTGGGTTAACAATAAATCTCCCCCAATCATGTGATACAAAATTAGCAGGAAAGCCCTTACCTTTACCGAAAACACACATTGAGATGAATATTCAAACTTTCTTATTCCATCTCACACAACTCTCTTTTTGCTTTTTTTGTATTTTTTCTCACACGCTTTGGGCTCAGCCATTTACCAAGATCACGGATGCTCAGAATCCGATTGTATCTTTTTCTCCACCCAATAATAATTATTCGGGAGCTGCCTGGGTAGATTATGATAATGATGGTGATCTGGATCTTTCGGTTACACCACGATTTTTGTTCAGAAATGATGGAAATGAGACCTTTGTCGAAGTTCCTACCAATATTGGAGCGAATCAGGGTACTCAATTGGGAAATGGAGTAACCTGGGCAGACTGCGATAATGACGGAGACCTGGACTGTTATCTGGCTGGTTATCCGTCTACCCTTTATCTTCAGGATAATGGGGTATTCAATGAAGTAACCGTTAGTGAAATCGCTCCCGGTTTTAACCACAGAGGCTGGGCGGCAGCCTGGGCGGATTATGATCAGGATGGAATGCTGGATGTAATGATGACTCATCCGGCGGGATTTCTCGGCTTTTCAACCTCCAATAAATTGTTCAGACAGGTCGCCCCCGGACTGTTTAGTAATATTGACACCTTTCAATTCACTACAGGAAAAGCGCCCTATACTGTGGCTACATGGTCGGATTTCGACGATGATGGTGATGTGGATTTGTTTATTGGTAGTGGTCCGGCAGGGGTACCAGCCCGTGATTATTTGTATATTAATCAGCTTTCAGAGACAGGAATCGCCGATTTTAAGCGAATGGATAGTTTGCCTATGGGGACAGATTTACAGGATGGTCAGACCTGGAACTGGATAGATTTTGATAATGACCGGGATCTCGACGGGTTTATTACCAATTATGGCGGAGCCCCAAATCGCTTCTATCGCAATGATAACGGAGCTTATAATTCAATAACTAATCCTCTCACAGGCAATGGAACTCATCTGGCCAATACCTGGGGAGACATGGATCTGGACGGTGATCTGGATGTCATTATCACCAATGATAATGGCGCTACCAAATACTACGAAAATCAGGGTGATGGTACTTTTACAGAGCAAACCAATGCGATTACCGAACCCGGATTTACCAGTGGAGCTACTTTGGGCGATTATGATAATGATGGGGACCTGGATTTGTTTGTTTCAGGTACCAATGGAAAAGCGCTATTCCGAAATGATCAGGACCAGGGAAGGCACTGGATCAGTTTTTCCCTTACTGGCGTAAGTTCTAATCGTTCTGCAATCGGGGCGAAAGTACATCTACTCACTGAAATAAATGGGCAGCTAGTCTGGCAACGCCGTGAAATTTCCGCCCAGAATAGCTTTAACAGTCAGAATAGCCTGAGAGCACATTTTGGCCTTGACAGTAGTTTAATTGCTGACAGTGTAGTCATTGAATGGCCTTCAGGAATTACGGATACTTATTCAGGTCTGCTAGCTGATTCACTTTATCAAATTACAGAAAGTAATGCTTCAGGTATCAGGGACAGGGAATCATTCTTTTCGCTGAAACCCTATCCCAATCCTTTTTCTCAATCAGTTATAATCCCTCTTCCGATGACGAGTGAAGAAATCAAATTGGTGATTACTGATTTACAGGGAAGATTATTGGTAAATAAAAAACTCAAAGGACAAACTGCTTTTCATTGGAATGGATTAACTGACTCAGGAAAGCCTATGCCTTCCGGAACATATATAGTAGTAGTTTGGCTAGGGGATAAAACGGGGAGAAGTATGATGGTTAAGGAATAAAAGGTTAATCTCCCCGTCCTTAGCCGCTTATCTTCTCCGCAAGACCAGACTATCAGCAGGATAGTGCGCTTTTAAGGTATCCATTTGAGTTTGAGCCCATTTGATCAGCACTTGTCTTTGATCATCGGATAAATTTGCTTCGGGATGAAGCCCAAAGCTTGTGTAGGATTCCAGCGGCATTTCCTTCTCTTCGACGGTTTCTACTACTTCTTCAAACTTGTGGTTTTGTATCGCTACCCTTAGTTTTGTGAATTCGGAAAAATTCAAATGCCTTTTTCCATCTACAACGTGGTTATTTAATATCCAACCCACAGGCTGAAGATTGGAATACCAGGGATAAACGGTGTTATTACTGTGGCAGTCATTACAAGCTACTTTAAGAATAGAAGCCACTTCCTCCGGTACTTCATACCTGGTAGTGACATCGTAAGTAGTATCGTTAGAATTGTTTTTTGTGGGGCGAATAAACTGGATAATGACTAAAATGGCCAATAATCCAATCAGTATTTTCTTTATCATAGTAGTGAATTTGAGTGTATAGTACTTAGAAGAACAATTACAAATATCATCCTATTTCTCAAAAATACAACTGAAATTCAAATTCGTAGATGCCTGATAAAGATCGTTGTTTTATATATATCTAAATGCTGGCTCCCTCTTTTGACAAAAACAACGCATTATAAATCTTCGACGGGATACAAAGATCAATCGCACTTACAAGAATAGGGATAATCATTATTGTTCCGCCAAACACATATCCGGCAGTTGTCATCCCACTTGCAAATAAACCTATAATTACCCCAATGAGTATAGTTGCCAGGCTACAGGCAAATTTAAGCTGATTGGAACGGCGAGGAAGTTTGGGCTTTCCCATTCGCTCACTAAGTAAATGATTATATATGTAGTCAAAAGGATGATGTGGTAAGACAATTCCTAAAAATGCAATCAACATCATCCCGCCCAGTATCCAGACATTTGCTGATATCCATCCAATCAGGAGCAAGGTTGTACATAACCGAAAGGCGAATCGGTTTCCAAAAGCAAGAGCTTCGACTTCAGCGTCAGTTTTGTGAAAATATCCCTGCTCTTTGATCCAGTGAATGCGGTAATTTGGTAATTTTGTTTTGTTTGTTGACATACGAAAACGGGTATTAATCATTCTCATTCATTTATTAATAGAATGAAATCAGTCATTATTACCCTGAATAAAAAAAAGTCCCGAAAAATGTAGGATTTATTCATCCTTTGGCCAGCAGGCCAAAAAGTCATGGGTAAAACCTTCGGCCAATCGTGCCCCTTATCCACCAGCTTTGAAGCTGGTAGTGTAAGCCATCCGTAGACTCTGAATCAGTAGAATACTGCCCGATAATGCCAAAGAAGTTCTCTTTTTTATTTCTAATGATTGAGGCTGTGATTCGTAAATGTGGGTTAATCTGAACGCGCCTTTTGATATTTTGGGAAGAAGAATTGCGATATAAAACCTGACTTATTTCAGGCCCTCCGAGAATGATAAGAGTCCCGCACCAGGAGCCTTTTACTTTGCTGTAGGCATACCCTAAATTCACTCCGAGGATAAAACTGCGATACAGGTCCAGGGTAAAATTAGGCTGAGAGGGAAGCGGCAGATTTAAATTATCTGTCCGATAGGATTGATAACTGACAGGGATGGCAAATAATAAAGAACCTGCACTGCGTTTTTGAATATTGATGAATTTCAGGGCGGATCGAAGGGAAAATTGTTTCGAGTTTAGCACAAACATAGAAATCATATTCCCATAAATCATTTCGTCATTTTGCCGGAAAACAGGTCCCCCACCATTAACCAAAGCATTCAAATTATCAAATCCCTTCATATATCTGGCCTCTCCCTGAACGAAAAAAGCCAGGGGAAAAAGGTTAAATCCCAATCCCAGAGAAGTAGGAGAACCGTGTTCTGATGCTTTTAATGAGAAAAGGGGAAGAGAAAGAGAGCCTCCAAATGTCTTATACCGAAGTTCAATGCCAGGGCCCAGGTTTGCATTTTGGAACGTCACCTTCTCAGAAAAATCTGTAGAGAAGGATACTTTATAGTTTTTTAATGTACTCAGAAGAGCAGCACTTCTGGAATCGGTAGTGATTTGGATATATGCACTATCTGTCTGGCTATGTAAGGGAAAGGCGAATAATCCGGTCAGAATCAGGGG
>JAGQVA010000294.1 GCA_020438265.1 Bacteroidota bacterium | reverse complement strand
TTTTCACCAGCAAAAGTCTTATCCGGGGTAAGAGAAGTAATTGCTCTTCCATCGTCATACAGCGGTTTGCTTTCCGGGTCACGGTTCAGATCTATCACCCAACGGGAATAATGCGCATAAATCATCGTGATGCCCAGTTCTGACACAAAATCATAGAGTCGGTGAACAAACCAATCGGTGTCATCAGGAGCGGCAATTAATTCAGGGTTGTACTGATCCTTTATGTCTTCCGGAAATTGAGTTCCGCAATGAGGTACACTGACAAGAATCGGAACACGTGGCCTTTTCGGGGGAATAATAGTATAAACGTCTGTTTTCATATTAGCTAATGAATTCTCCTTTCTTCCAGATTTTAGCTGGCCTCATTTTCCCCTGATGATACAAAATCTCGCGATAATCATTTGTTGGGAAAGCAATCAAATCGGCTAATTTTCCTGTTTCAAGTGTCCCCCGATCAGAAAGCGCCAATGCAGCAGCAGCCCGAAAAGTAACCCCTGCGATCGTTTCAGCAAAACTCAGTTTTTCATAAGCGCCCAAAATCGCAGCCTGCGTGAGCAAATCGCCCATAGGTGCAGACCCCGGATTCCAATCAGAAGCAATCGCCAACGCTGCACCTGCATCCAGCAATTTTCGGCAAGGGGTGAATTCTACTCCCAGTCCTATTGAAGCGCCAGGTAAAGCCATCGCAATCGTATCACTATTTGCCAGCAAAGCGATCTCTTTATCCGTACTGGCTTCCAAATGATCTGCACTCACGGCTCCATGTTTTACCGCCAATTGGCTTCCACCGGGATGAAACTGATCTGCATGCACCAACACAGAAAACCCCATTTCTTTTGCTTTTCGGAGGAAAAAATCTCCTTCTTCAACAGAAAAGGCACTTTCTTCGACAAAAATATCTATGCGGTTACTCAAACCTTCTTCCTTGACTTTGGGGAGCAATTCATGAAGAATATGTGTCAGATATTCTTTTTGTGTACCTTCAAAATCTTTGGGGCAAATATGTGCTGCCAGACAAGTTCCAATCAGATCAATTTTTTGATTTTGATGAACTTCCCTAATAACCTTGAGCATTTTTAACTCATCTTCTACAGTCAGTCCATAACCACTTTTTACCTCAGCGGTAGTAACTCCGTCATTGAGCAGACGCAAAGCCCTGGTTCCTGTCTGAGACAATAGCTGATTGAAATCTGCCTGACGGGTTTTTGTAACGGAATCCCAGATTCCCCCTCCCTGACGCGCTATTTCCAAATAGGGAGTCCCTCCTACCCTCAGCACATAATCCCTGGCTCGTGAGCCTGCAAAACAGATATGAGTATGCGCATCAATCATCCCCGGCAAGGCTACATAATCACCGCCTAATTCTTCTATTTCATCATCAGATTGCCTGTTCTTTATCAACTCTTCAAACGGCCCGATTTTTACAATCAGTTCATTCTCTATCCAAATTCCTCCCTTTTCAATCACCTCCAGACTTGGGTCATGCAATGTACCTTTGAGTGGAAGCCCATTCATCGTCACAATTTGGCTAAAAGGGCCAATCAGTTTTCTCATTATAATTTCAAATTAAATTCATCGGCCATTTCAGAAGCTTTTTCGTATCCTGCGTCAAAATGCCTGAATACGCCCATGGCAGGGTCGTTAAACAAGACTCGGGAAATACATTTGGCAGCTCTTTCTGTACCATCGGCAACGATGACCATACCTGCGTGTTGAGAATAGCCCATACCAACTCCTCCACCATGGTGAAAGGATACCCAGGTAGCACCGCCACTGGTATTAGACATCAGGTTTAATAATGGCCAGTCTGAAACCGCATCTGTTCCGTCCAGCATACCTTCTGTCTCGCGGTTTGGAGATGCCACAGAACCACAATCCAGGTGATCTCTTCCAATAACAATGGGTGCTTTGACTTTTCCGGTTCTGACCAGTTCGTTAAAAATCAGACCGGCTTTTTCCCTTTCGCCTAGCCCAAGCCAACAAATCCTGCAGGGAAGGCCCTGAAAAGCTACTTTTTCCTTTGCCTCCTGCAACCAGTTGATCATGTGTTTGTTTTCAGGAAAAGCTTCAATCAATGCCTGATCAGTAACGTAAATATCCTCAGGATCTCCTGACAGAGCTGCCCAGCGGAAAGGTCCTTTTCCCTCACAGAAAAGTGGACGAATGTACTCGGGCACAAAACCGTGAAAATCAAATGCATTTTTTTCTCCTCCCTGACGGGCAAATTCACGCAGATTATTGCCATAATCAAAGGTTTTGCTGCCCTGATTTTGCATTTCCAGCATAAAACCCACGTGGCGGGCCATGCTTTTGAGCGATTTTTCTTTATAGGTAACAGGATCTGATTTCCGCAAATCTTCAGCTTCTTCCAAAGTCATCCCATTGGGGACGTAACCGAATAATGGATCGTGAGCGGAAGTTTGATCCGTCAGAATTTCGGGAATAATTCCATCATTGAGCAGATTTTCCAACATATCACCCGCATCTGAAACCAGCCCGATAGAAATCGCTTCGCCCTTTTCCTTTGCTTCCAGCGCCCAATCGCGTGCTTCTTCATAGGAGTAAGTCATCCGGTCGATATAGCGAGTTTTCAGGCGCTTTTTGATTCTTTCCGGATCAACATCTGCGCCCAGGAAAGTGGCTCCTGCCATCGTAGCTGCCAGCGGCTGTGCGCCTCCCATTCCTCCTAATCCTCCCGAAACCAGCAATTTATGGCGTAAATTCCCGCCAAAATGTTTTTCTCCGCAAGCCACAAAGGTTTCATAGGTTCCCTGAAGGATTCCCTGTGTACCGATATAAATCCAGCTCCCGGCGGTCATTTGGCCAAACATCATCAGGCCATTTTCCTTGAGTTTTTCAAAATGTTCCCAATTAGCCCAGGCTGGTACGAGGTTACTGTTGGCAATTAATACACGTGGCGCTTCGGGGTGGGTTCTTACTATGCCGACCGGTTTTCCGGATTGCACCAGCAAACTTTGGTCATTTTCCAGCTTGAGCAAAACTTCGATAATTTTGCGAGCAGCATCTACGTTTCTGGCTGCCTGGCCTGTTCCGCCATAGACCACCAATCGGGAAGGATCTTCAGCTACTTCCGTGTCGAGATTATTTAAAAACATCCGCAAAACCGCTTCCGTTTGCCATGATTTGGCGTTGAGTTTTGTCCCGGTAGGAGCTTTATAGTGTGGATGATTGGCATATTTTTGAATGAAGGTTGCGAGAAAGTCAGTAGTTTTGGTATTCATCATTTATTCAAATGTCGGGTTAATTAGCTATTGGATTTTGGAAGTTGGCCTTTAGCATTTTTCAACAGCCAAAAGCTAAAGTCCAACTGCTAAAAGCTCAGATAATAAATTTACGAAAAAAATCAGCCAACCAATTTGCCGCAGATTTGCGTCTTTCCCAAATGATAAGGATATTTTTTATGAACAATAAACAAATTACTGCCAATATGCCAGGTTTAACGAAGTTTCTGGTTGTCCTGATAATTCTATTTTTCACATTTTTTCGAGAAACAACAGCCCAAAAAGTAAGTGAAGCACCCATCATTCAAAACAAAATAACCATCGATGGAAACAGCAATGACTGGCCAAATACCCTCTTACAGATCCCCAAATCCGGCTATCAATATTTTGCTGGCATTCAGGAGCAGCGACTACTCATAGGTATAACCTTTGACGATCCTATCCTGCAAGAACAAATTCTCATGAGTGGCTTTACCCTTTGGATCAATGAGAAAGGAAAGAAAAAAGAAGTATTGGGAATCAGATATCCGCTTGGTTTACCTGAAGACCAAATCCCCACAGATCCGGGGCTTTTACGGGACCGGCGTCAACAACTTGCTGACGATCCTCAAACGCTTATCAATTCTTTTCAGCATTTAGAGTTAATCAATTTTTACGGAGAAGGGGAAACTACCTGGGGTGAAAGTGTGAATCCTGAGGGTATTCAGGCAAAAGTTGATACAGAAGATAATGGGAAACTTATATATGAAATCAGCCTTCCTTTAGACATAATTTTCAAAGATCCGGAAAAATTAAAGTCTCCAAAAGCAAAAGGGTTTGTACTGGGATTTATTTCCGGAAACCTGGAAAGACCAGCGATCAGAGGAGATATGAGTGTGGGGATCAGTGGCGGTTCGCTGAGCAATCCTTCCCGCCCCGAGGGCACCTGGGAGCGCAATATGCAAAAGCTTTTGGAAGAATATCGCGAGTTTACGATAAGCCGCGAAGCATGGACGCAAAAATATTCTCTTCCACGGGAATAAAAAAAGAATTACCATTGTCAAAAGTGAAAAAGGAAATTGGTGATTTCGCCCATGGTATCTGACGATCAACTTCTGGAAGAAGCCAGAAAAGGAGATAATGCCGCCTTCCAGCAAATTGTGGAACGGTATGAGTCATTGGTCGCCGGGACTGTGGTGGGCATGCTGGGAAACACCCAGGAGGCAGAGGATGTTGCTCAGGAAGTATTTATCAGGTTTTACAAATCTATGCAACAATTTCGCGGCGATTCAGCTCTGGGTACTTATCTGACGCGAATAGCCATTAACCTTTCTTTAAATGCGTTGAAAAAACAAAAAAGGAAAAATTTATTTAGTTTGTTTTCCAGTAATCAAAAGCACCCTGAACTCTCTATACCTGATACAGGGATTAACCAGGATCAAAAAGAAACCCAGGCGATGGTGCAGCGTGCTTTGTTAGAACTGGAAGAAGAATTCAGATCGGTGATTGTCTTGAGAATGATTGACGGTTATTCGACCAAAGAAACAGCAAAAATCCTTGAGCTACCTTTGGGAACGGTGCTTTCGCGGTTATCCAGGGCTCAGAAGAAGCTTAAAGAAGTTCTCACACAATCTTACGGTTTTACATAAATACAGACGGTTGAATCATGATAGCTGAACATTTACATAATCTTTTACTCAAATCTCTGGACGCAGAACTAAGTCCTGAAGAGTCTTTGAAGCTGGAATCAGCTTTGACAGAGTCAGAAGAATTGAGGACACTGAAGGAGGAATACCTTCAGCAAAAGGCACTGATTTCTAATCAGGAGTTTCGCTTACGGCCATTTTTAGCTACCCGGGTTATGGCTGGCCTGGAAAAACTCCAGGAGACAAAAGAGTGGATACCCGGTCTTTCATTTGCTTTCAAACGATTGGCCCTTCCTGTATTTGCGCTGATTTTACTCGTACTTACCACAGCAATTGTGGTAGAACAACAAATAACGGTGGATACTTTCCTTGGGGTTTCTGTATTATCCATCGATGAATTGATGAATGATTTTATTGTCAGTAATTAGCCTTTCTCATTATGACCGACAGAACAAAATCCTTTCTGATTATATTTATTACTCTGTTTATCGGCTTTATCGCAGGGTTTCTTACAAGTAGTTCTCTTTCCCGATACCGATTGAGCGACCTCCGTGGGTCAATGCGCGCACAGGAAAAGTTTGAAGTGACTATTGCCAAATCTTTGCAATTGGATGAGGCGCAGATAGAAGCTATTCACCCTGTGATCAGCAAACATTTTCCGGAAATACGCCAGATGCAAAGAGATTTTGGGGCAACCATGAGGACAAAAATGGATAGTTTGAAGTCTGACCTCAAACCGCACCTAAGGCCAGAACAGATTGAAATGATGCGGGGACGTCCCCCGTTTGGGCCTCCTTCCGGTCGGAAAAACAAAAAACACAGGAGACCACCTCCACCTCAGCCTTAGTGGTATTTATTTGGTAAAAAGTAAACTAATTCTATTTTCAATAGTATATTGGGGTTAGCTCCCAGGTTTATTTTTCACTATCTAAACCCTTTTATCATGCGTCGACTAATGAATATTGTTTGGGGATTTGCCCTCATGACAGGGATGTGTTTTATGGGTTACGCCCAAACATCCGACCCCACAAGAGCAAATCTGTTTGACAATGATGAACCTTTGAAGGTTCACCTCGAACTAAACTTCAAAAAATTTATTAAAGAAAAACACAAGGATGAGTATATCCCGGCCAATCTGACTGTTTTTATGCCTGATTCGTCCGCCGTCTCTGGAGAAATCAGGGTAAAAGCCCGGGGAGAATTTCGAAGAAGATACTGCCAGCTTCCACCGCTTAAACTCAATTTTAAAAAGTCCAAATTTACTGCCCCGGAACTTTCAGAACTTACAACGCTGAAACTGGTTACCACCTGTAAATACTCCAAATCCTATCAGCAATATCTTTTTAAGGAATATTTGGCTTATAAAATATTTAATCTGCTGACTCCCATGAGTTTTCGGGCAAGATTGATTGACATCACCTATATAGATTCCAGAGGAAAAAAGAAAACGTTTCAACAATATGGATTTATCATCGAAGACGTTGATGATGTCGCCAAACGGAATAATAGCATTGAAATTGAGCCAAATACATTCTATCCCAGTCAGACAGAGCGAAAACGTTATTTACTTGTATCTATTTTTCAGTATATGATTGGAAATACTGACTGGTATGTAGGGAATATGCATAATATCAAGCTGCTAAAATCTAAAAACATAGCTGAACTATCCCCCTATGTTATCCCTTATGATTTTGACTATTCGGGTGTAGTTAACGCCATCTATGCGGTTCCGAATGAGCAGCTTGGCATTGAAAAAGTGACAGACCGTCTTTACCGGGGGCCATGTTTTACCCTGGAAGAGATTGAGTATTTGCTAAAGGATTTTAATGAGAAAAAGGAAGAGATTATCAGTCTCTATGAGAATTCTCCCTATTTGGAAAAATATTCAAAACG
>JAGQVA010000293.1 GCA_020438265.1 Bacteroidota bacterium | reverse complement strand
ATGTACATATTTCAGAAAGTGATCGCGGAACCCCTGGTACAGGACAGGTTCGCTGGGATGATGTTTTTCAAGCATTGCGGGAGATAGGGTACGATAACTGGCTGACTATTGAGGCTTTTAGCAGGAATAAGGCAGAATTTGCTTCAGGAATTAATGTGTGGCGCAATTTTGAACCGACTCTGGATGAGATTTATCGAGATGGTTATACTTTTATTAAAGAAATGTGGGAGAAATATGGTTAAGAGAGATTTGGGTGATCATAGCTTTATTCTATGTTTTCTTCTTCTTTAAATGATTATCAATTTTCTCTATGTAGCTATGTGGTAAAATACAATAACGAATTCTAAAGGAATTTTTCAGTAATCAACGAGAACATTAAAGCCTTTCAACCAACTACTACTATGACAAAAAAAGACGGTTTCGTTCATTCCAATGGAACAAATATATATTACCAGGAAAGAGGAAAGGGAGAGCCACTCGTTCTGCTGATGGGTTTTGGCGCAGATGGAGATGTATGGGAGTTGCATGCAGCAGCTTATGAAAAGCACTTTCGGTGTATTATTCTCGACAACCGTGGTGTAGGGAAATCTGATGCGCCTCCGGGGCCTTATTCGACCGCTATGATGGCTGATGACACTGCAGCAGTCATGGATCACTTAAACATTTCATCAGCCCAAATTGCAGGAATATCTATGGGGGGAGCCATTGCCCAGGAGTTGGCTCTCAGGTTTCCGAAAAAGGTGAAATCTTTGGTTTTAATCAGCACCTGGCCTGTTTTTAATAATTATGCTAAAACTGTCTATCAAAACTTGATTAAACTCCGCCGCACTTCTGATCCGGGAACATTTATGGAGTTGTTACAACTCTGGATTTATGCACCGCCTTATTATCGGGATAATCTGGATTCTTTGAAAGAAGGGCAAGCTTCAGCAGCCGCGAATACAAATCCTCAAACCCAACAGGGATTCGAGGGACAATTACATGCATGCATGAATCACGATTCGGTAGATCGGTTAGGACAGATTAATGTCCCCACTTTGATTACCATTGGAATGATGGATATTTTTACTCCGCCTCCTTTTTCGGAAATGCTGCATGAGGGAATAAAAGGCTCGAAATTGGAAAAATTTCCTACAGGTGGCCATGTACATCATTGGGAGGATTTGGACAGGTTTAACCAGGTGACAACAGAATTTTTATTAAATAATGGCTAATATCAAACTGGCATGTGAGACTTATACCTGGCAAATGCCGGGAGAGCAGTATAAGGGACGACTGGAACATATTATGAATATATGCCAACAAGCAGGTTTTGCAGGGATTGAACCGGAAACCAGTTTCCTTCATCATCTTGACGATCCTGTTTTGATGCAAGAAAAACTCGATCAATATAACCTGGAACTGGCGGTTTTGTGTGTAGTGGAAGACTGGTTACATCCCAGGGAAACCCCGCAAGAACGTGCCCGGGCTGATAAATGGATGGAATTTTTGGGTCATTTTCCCGATACGATTTTATTAACGGTGCAAATGCCGGGAAAAGATCGGGCTAATCTCAGAGAACGTCAGATGAATATGATTAGCTGTGTGAATGATTTTTGCCGAAGAGCCAGTGAAAAGGGAATTATTTGTTCCAATCATCCCAATTCGCCCGAAGGATCCGTTTTCCGGATTGAATCTGACTACGAAATTCTATTGGAAGGGCTCGATGCAGAAGCTGTGGGATATTGCCCTGATGTTGGGCATATTGCGAAAGGTGGTATGGATCCGGAAACCATTATTCGCAGGTATCGCTCTCAGATAAATCTGGTTCATTATAAAGACATGCATGCAGATGGAAGGTGGGCACTAACAGGAGAAGGAAACATTGATTTTGATAGTATAACACGGTGTTTAATTGATTCCGGATACGAAGGCTGGATCATTATGGAAGACGAGGATGACGCAGCAATCACTGATCCGGATGGAGTTACGCTGAAGGATGGGAACTATATTCGGGAGAATTTGCTGCCTTTGATATAGTGAGAGTTTTTAGACAAAGATAATGTTAAACACAGAGCCACAGAGATTTTTTAGTCTTCATCTCCGTCTTCTCCGTGCCTTCGTGTTTCATATAAAAATACACTGCAAAAAACATGAACAATCTCAATTATAACATATCAGGAAGCGGAAGAACACTGATTTTTCAACATGGTTTGGGTGCAAATCTTGAACAAGCCCAGGACCTGGCAGGAAAAATTCCCGGTTGGCAGGTCGTTTCTATGGACTGCCCGGGACATGGAAAATCATTGATTACCGGAGAAAATTTTCCCTCATTTGCCAATTACACTGAAAATCTGGTAAGGTTAATGGATTCGCTAAAGATTGATCGTGCCGTTTTCGGTGGTATTTCCATGGGCTCTGGCATCTCTCTTTCAATGGCAATTCATCATCCGGATAGGGTAGAAGGGCTGATTTTAGTCAGACCAGCATGGTTGGCTGAAAAACGTCCGCCTAACCTTGAAATTTTGCTAAAATGTGTTCCTTTTCTGGCTTTACCCAATGGTCAGGCTGAATTTGAAAAACTCGCTGAATTTCAGACGATTGTCCAAATTCTTCCGTCTGCAGCAAAATCAATCCTGGGGCAATTTACCCGCGATCAGGGAGAAGCGACAGAAACCATTCTGACCCGCATGGTCAATGATGCCCCATTTGAAAATCTGTCTGAACTTCACCTTATTCGGCAGCCTGTAGTAGTGATTGCCAATGACGATGATCCTTTACATCCCCTGGATATGGGTAAAGTAATCGCCAAAGAATTACCAAAAGCCAAATTTCAAAAAGTAACTTCCCGCTACATGAACAATGAAAAGCATACTTCCGAAGTGCGGAAAATCATGACTTCTTTCTTAAATAATTTTGAAAATTTATAAACTATTACAAAATAAACTTCTATGAAAAGTGCCTGGAATGATGCAGAGGCCAAAAAACTGGGAAATGATCTGCTAAAATTACGTGTTTATACTTCCCGATTGCTGGGACAGGACCCCGATCTTGTTTTACATGGTGGAGGCAATACTTCCGTTAAAATTGTCGAGAAAAATATCTTTGGAGAGGATGAAGAAATCCTTTATGTCAAAGGCAGTGGCTGGGATCTGGCTACGATTGAAGAGCCTGGATTTGCCCCTGTGAAAATTGAACCGCTCAAAAAACTGGCTCAACTCGACGAACTCAGTGACATGGAAATGGTGCGCAATTGCCGAATGGCTATGACCAACCCCTCTGCTCCTAATCCTTCTGTTGAAGCGATTCTACACGGTCTTATTCCCTATGTATTTGTCGACCATACCCACGCAGATGCAGTTGTGGTCATCACCAATACGCCGGATGGGGAAGAGCGGATCAAGGAGATTTATGGAGATAGAATAATGATTATACCTTATGTCATGCCTGGGTTTATTCTTGCGAAAAAAATCAGAGAAATGACAGAAGGACTGGATTGGGATTCTATTGATGGAATGATTTTGCTGAATCATGGTGTTTTTACTTTCCATGATGATCCGAAAATAGCTTATGAAAAGATGATTGATATTGTCACCAAAGCTGAGGAATATCTGGAAGAACAAGGTGCAAAAGAACTGGCTGGAGAAGAAAGGGGCGAACTGGATCTAATGACTTTTACGAAACTGCGCAAAGCTAATTCCAAAGTATGGGGATCTCCCATTTTAGCGCGATTGGATGATGCCGGACCAACCGTAGCCTATAGCAATCTTCCTGATGTCGAAGAAATTTCCAATATCGGAAACCTGGCTCCTGAGCATGTGATTCGTATCAAACGAACTCCTGTTGTTTTAGGCAAGGACCATGAAGCGGATATTGCTGCTTTTGTAGAGGATTATAAAGCCTATTTTCATGAATTCAATCGAGGGGAAACCTTGCTCAATCCCGCGCCATGTTGGGCAGTTTGGCCAGGTATCGGAACCGTTTCTTTCGGTCCAAATGTAAAAACCATCAGAATCACCGAAGATGTTTCTCAGCATACAACCAAAGCAATTGTTCAGGCAGAAACATTAAGCTCTTATAAACCATTGTCCAAAGCTGATTTCTTCGATATGGAGTATTGGAGTCTGGAGCAGGCAAAGCTGAAAAAAGCGGGTAGCGCCAAAGAAATGCAAGGGAAAATCGCTATCGTCAGTGGTTCGATGACAGGAATCGGCAAAGCCTGTGTAGAACGTTTAGTTGCAAATGGAGCAGTAGTAGCCGCTTTGGATATCAATCCGGGCATCACGGATCGTTTCCCCCAGGCTGAAGTTTTGGGAATTGAATGCGATGTAACTGATCCTGCCCAATTGGCTTCCGCTATTGAAAAAACGGTTACCTCTTTTGGAGGAATAGACATGCTCGTCCTAAACGCTGGAATCTTCCCTAAAAGCGCCAAAATCGCCGATATGGATGATACCCTCTGGCGGAAAAGTATGGAAGTCAATGTCAACAGCCATCAAAAATTACTACAATTGGCCATTCCTTATCTGGAGCAGGGGTTTGATCCGGCAGTAGTCATTATCGCTTCCAAGAACGTATTGGCCCCAGGCCCTGGAGCTTCCGCCTATTCTGTAGCCAAGGCAGGCCTGACCCAGCTTGGTCGTGTAGCTGCTCTGGAGCTCGGCGACAAAAACATTCGCGTCAATATGATTCACCCCAACGCCGTGTACGACACAGCCATCTGGACCGACGAAGTTCTGAATGCCCGCGCCAAACACTACGGCCTGACAGTAGAAGAATACAAAACCAATAACGTCCTTCACGTAGAGGTTACATCCAAAGATGTCGCTGATCTGGCCGTGAGCATGTTAGGGAAAACCTTCGCAAAAATTACAGGAGCACAAGTGCCCATTGATGGGGGGAATGAGCGGATTATTTAATGATTTTACTCTCAGGAGGTCCCCAGTCAAGCTGGGGATGACATGCGCGCATGTTTAGTAAATACGTCGCGAGAGCGACGTGAAGAAAATGATACAGAAGGTATCCATGAGACAATCGCGCGTAGGCCCGGGGAATTTGGTGCTTCGGGGCGGCCTTCGCGCGTCGCATTAAATTCCCCGATTTTTTGCACCACTTTTTATAAAAAAAGTGGTATTAAATATAAAAAATAAAACCAAAAATATGATCGTACCACGAACCTCAAGAGCAGAAATTCTCGCCAAACTTCAAAAGAAAAAAGCTGCGAATCTTCCTATTTTCATCGCCAGTGCCGGCAGCGGACTGGTAGCCAGTCTCCTGGAAAAAGCAGGGGCAGACTGTGTCAACACTTTCTCCGGAGCCAGATTGCGCGCCAATGGAATGGGAACGATGTCCATGCTTTGGCCTATTCTCGACTCTAATAAACAAACCTTTGATTATACCCGGGAAGATATTATGCCGGCCATTAAAGGTGATGCATTTATCTGTGCCTGTATCAATGCCAATGACCCGCTTAAAGACATGCGCTGGTTTTTGGAAGACCTGAAGAAAATAGGCGTTTTTTCTGTGTCAAATATTGGCCCTTCAGTCAGTTATGTGGATAAAGACAGCGAAATCTACCGTGTATTGACCAAAAGTGGGATTACTATTGATAATGAAATAGCCATGCTCAAATTGGCTAAGGAAATGGATATGGTTTCAGTTGGTCTGGCTTTTAACATGGAAGACAGCATCAAAATGGTTGAAGAAGCCAAACCTGACATTTTCTGTTTTCATGCCGGAACGACAAAAGGCGGATTAAAAGGTTATGATTCAGGAGAAACCATTGAAGAAACGGCAGCCAGAACAGAAGAAGCCAATCAGGTATTGCGCAAAATCCATCCCGAAGTCCTGTTGATCGCTCATGGAGCAGCAATGGAAAACCCTGTTGATGCTCAATTTATGCTCAACCACACTTCTGTTGATGGTATCTGGACGGGTTCATCCACAGAGAGGATTCCAATTGAAAAAGCTGTATATTCTACTGCAAAAGAATTTGCAGATTTAAGATTTCCGACTGATAAAAAAGACTAAAACATGGCTAAAGCGATTGCACTACTCGTAACTCTCGACACCAAAAGCCAGGAGGCTGATTTTTTAGTAGAACAGGTAAAAGCCCGGGGGCATAAACCGCTGTTATTTGACATTGGCGTGATTGGAGAACCAGGCACGCAGGCCGATTATACCCGTGAGCAGGTTGCCATAGCTGGTGGAACATCCCTTGCAGATTTACTCCAAAAACCCACGCGTGAAGAAGCTGCACCCGTTATGGTGATGGGCTGTATCAATATTCTCAAGGATCTGATTAAGAAAGATGAGGTTCACGCAGTGCTGGGTTTAGGGGGCACACAGGGTACTTCCAGCTGCTGTGATGTCATGCAGGCCTTGCCTTATGGTTTCCCAAAGATCATGGTTTCGACTATAGCATCAGGAGACACCTCCGGTTTTGTTGGAATCAAAGATATTACCATGATGTTTTCGGTCAGTGATATTCTCAAGCTCAATGTATTTACCCGGAAAATTCTGGCGAATGCAGCCGCAGCGGCTTGTGGAATGGCTGAAACCGAAACGGTCTTCGAGATGCAAAAAGGCGAAAAACCTTTGATTGGTATGTCAAATCTTGGAGTATTGACCAGAGGAACCATCGAAGCACTCAAATATTTTGAGGAAAAAGGGTATGAAGTCATCGTATTTCATGCGGTTGGTTCCGGTGGTCGCGCCATGGAACAGATGATGAAAGAAGGCATTATCGGGGCCGTTTTCGACTACGCGATGGGCGAAATTGCAGACGATGTCTG
>JAGQVA010000292.1 GCA_020438265.1 Bacteroidota bacterium | reverse complement strand
CATTTTGTAAACTATCAACAGCGATTGCCAATCCTTCCGTATCATCGTCTCCTCCCATGCTTTTGGCCCATACAAAACTACCTGTAACGTCCAGTTTGAGAACAAAAGCTTCTCCTCTGCCTGCTGAAGTAGTTATTTCAAAAACGCCTCCATCTGGGTTAAAATCTACAGTTTGCCAGAACTCCCCTGTCGTATAAATATTTCCAAGGTGATCAATGACAATAGCACTGGCATAATCATTTCCTGGTCCTCCAATTCTTTTGGCCCAAACAAAATTTCCATCCGGATCGAGCTTTGAAATAAAGATATCATTGGCACCTGCCGAAGCCAGATTCACAGGCAGAGGACTCGGATCAAAATCTGCTGTATCGGTAAAGTCTCCTGTGATGTAAACATTGCCCAAATCATCCAAAACAATTCCATTCCCCTGTTCAAAACCTTTTCCTCCCATTCTGACTGCCCAAACTAATTTTCCTGTAGCATCCAGTTTGGAAACGAAAATATCATAGAATCCTGCTGAGGTTAATTCGAAGACTCCTGAATCCGGGTCAAAATCTACCGTTCCCTGAAAAAAACCTGTAGTGTATACATTTCCAGAATGGTCGGTGGTAATTGCCTTACCAAAGTCGGTATCAAATCCGCCCATACTTTTGGCAAAGGAAAAATTCTGCGACAGAGCCTGATTTTCACCTGAGAAATAGATGAAGGTCAATAAAAAGAGTAGTCTGGACGGGGATAAAATGATCGTTTTCATAATAGGAACAATAGTGGATTAACTCGGGGATAAAGTACCTATTAAAAACAATGGCATACCTCCCCAGAAAGGGGGATAAGAAAAAGAAGGAAAAGGCAAATCAATTCAGTTACCCCTCAAAAAATCCCACACTCGCACCGACCCAGCTTCTGTCCTTATTATACTTTACACCAATCATTTCTCCCTTACTCAGGCGCACCAGATTATTCACAATCTGTGCTTTTTGTTGCCCGTGTTCCCAAAGCATCAGCATGCGGATCTCACATTTGGCGGGATCGTCAAGCGTAGGGATTACAGACTCATATTTGACCTTTTTTTGCAGAATATAATTTTCCCGATCTACAATCTGATCGAGGTCCTGTGGGGTTACATTCAATCTTACGCCAGATCCCGCAAAAGAATATAACGGCTTTAATACATAATTATGGAGGTCTTCAGGATAATGGTCAACCTTATCGAGGTACATACATTCAGGCACATATTTGCTCTGCAATAAAGGCATGGTGTATTTACTGATTCGGAAAAACCAGTTGGGATGCCCAACCCATTCCACATCTACTTCATCGGTAAAATAGAATTCTCTCTTCAGGTCATCACGCTGCACCAGTTCATCAAAAATTACCCGATTATAAATCTTGTGAATCACCACCTCTTTCCCTTCATCGTCCAGGTAAAACAGCATTTTACCGCGTTTTTTCATTTTGCTGATACACAAAACCTTGATGCCCAGATATTCTTCCGCTCCGAGGAAATCAATATATGTATTCTGCTTTTCCGGCTCAATTTCCAGCAAAACGACGTTCCTGGGATCATTATCACCTACGATAATTTTCCTGAGCATATCGTTATATTCTCCCGAATGCATTCCATGCAGATGCACCGTAAGTTCCTGAGGAATATTAAAAACTTCCCGATAAGCTTTGGACAACATATCCTGAAAGAAATACAAAGAAGGAAACCCCTGCACTTCAATCAATTGTGGCATTAAATCTCCGTTTTCATCACGACAAACTCCAAAATCCATTTGAAGGAAGCGGGTATGATAATCTTCTCCTGGTACCTGTAAAGAAGGATGTTTGATCGCATCCCGGGTTAGTTCTTTAAAGTCAGGACGGCAAATTACCTTATTGATTTCATCGCAGGCTTCAATCAGTCGGTCCCGAAGTTGATTGGGAATAAATACGGGAGTTTCTGCAATGCGAAAAGGTGTTTGATGGTTGTATCTTTGGTAAATTTTATCCAGAAGTTTTTGGTATTTCTCCTGGGTAAAATCCCTGTTATATTGTTGTCTGGCTTCAATTACCATGATTTACACTGATAAAGAGGTTTCCCCTGTAAGTTTAGAAATAGCGTTTTCAATAAAGGCTGGAATAATGGTGCTATGGGTGAGGGCTATTTTATCGGGGTCATTGAGATGGAGCATCATATCTTCATATTTTTGCACGCCAAAGTTCTCAATCACCTTGTCACGGTTTTCTTTTTTGCTAAAATGAGCGGCCATCCCTTCTGCATCTGCTTCAGGGTGAAACTGCGTACCGACAAATTCGTCAGAAAACCTTACTGCCATAATGGCCCGCTCATATTCGACATGGGTCCGGATTTTTTCTAATGAAAGAATCTTCGCTCCATGTTCTTCAAATACTTTCAGATCTGGTTGAATCAATTGCCAGTCACGGCTGTCAACCGCATAATAAGGATCATCCAGTCCCTGGAGAATCCGGTCTTCCTTTCCGTCTTTGGTCTTATGAACCGGAAAAATCCCGAATGAAGTAGACTTCCTCCGGGCAATTTCTCCTAAATTGAAGTGATTACAGGCCAACTGAAACGAATGACAGATAAAAAAGAAATATTTCTTTGGCACCTGCCCACTCTGATTCCATTCCCATAAACGGTCAATCAAATCGTAAAACTTCACCTCCCAGATTCCGTTCCCCTCCAAAGGATTGCCAGGCCCTCCACTGGAAATATATATGTCGTAGTCAATATCCGGAACATCATTTGTTACTCTGACATCAAATTCATCGTATTCAATCTGCTCCTGATAACCGGCCAAAATATCCCGGATACAACGCATCCCCTGATTGGCCTGGCCTTTATTCATATCCAGGACGGCAAGTTTTAGTTTTTTTTCTATCATAATGATTATATCCCCGCTACCGTCTGATCCATGATGAAATCAACGACTGCTTCCAGACTATTGGTTTCCTCAAATACAGCTAACTGGCGGTCGGCTCCGGATCCCTTTTGAAGGATACTTTCAACTTTATTGATTTCTTCTCTCGAACCCAAATCATCCAACACATCATCCACAAAATCTAACAGCTCACGAATCAACACACGAGTATCCACTTCTTCTTCTTTCCCAAAATCAATCATCTTTCCATCCAGCCCATAACGAGAAGCCCGCCATTTATTTTCATTGATCAGGGCTCTGCGGTAGACCATGAAGTTCAGGTTGGATGTTCTGAGTTTATACAATTTAGCTACCAATGCCTGAATCAATGCCGAAAGCGCGATGGTTTCATCAATCGTCATGGGAATATCACAAATGCGAATCTCAATGGTAGGGAAAAAAGGATGCACCCGAATATCCCACCAGATCTTTTTAGCATTATCAATACAGCGGGTTTTTACAAGAAGATTGATATAATTGTCATACTCCGCAACACTGTCAAAAAAATCGGGAATCCCTGTTCTGGGAAATTTGTCAAAAACCTTGGTTCTGAACGATTTAAAACCTGTATTACGACCTTCCCAGAAAGGTGAATTTGTTGACAGGGCGTATAAATGTGGCAAAAAGTACCGGATAGAATTTGCCAGATGCAAAGCCATATTCCGGTCCTCTATGCCCACGTGCACATGCAATCCAAAAATCAGGTTGGAACGCGCCGCATCCTGAAGCTCTAATACAATTTCATCATATCTGGGATGAACGGTAATCAGTTGCTTTTGCCAGGCGGAAAAAGGGTGCGTACCTGCTGCTCCAATTCGAAGGCCCAGGCTCCCGGCAATTTCCGAGATATTTTTCCGGAGAAAAGTCACCTGTTCTCTGGCGTCATGAATATCCCGACAAATATTGGTTCCGACTTCCACTACTGCCTGGTGCATTTCTGCCTTGGCCTGGTCATTCATTACCTCAGCGGCCATTTCGACAATCTTTTGGTCGTGAGAGGCCAGTTCCCGGGTTGCGGGATCAATGACCTGATATTCTTCCTCGATACCGAGCGTAAATTGCATGGGGTTAGATTTTTTAGCGTTAAGTATTCCCTATTTCTTCGCTGGAGTAGCTTTTTTAGCCGGAGTCTTTTTTGTTGCTGTTCTTGTTGTTTTTTTAACAGGAGCAGCAAACTGATCCTTAATAAAAGTACCCCAGGTAAGGTTCATCTGACCAGCTTTATAAGCTTTGGCTTTTTCAATGGCCATATTAGCTGCGTTTTCAACGATCCAGTCAAAGTTTTCCTGTCCCACTGAATGTATATCAGCATCTGGAGCCGGATTACAGAAGTCAATCGCATAAGGTATTCCGTCTCTTACAGCAAATTCAACCGTGTTGAAATCGTAACCCAAAGCCTGATTCAGCTTAATCGTCAGGTCTTCGATTTTCTTCAACAGTTTTTTCTCAACCGGAGGCGCATTTTGTACATAACGCAGGTGATGAGGGTTGCGAGGCTCGTACTGCATAATGTGTACATTTTTTCCTCCCAGACAGTAGCAACGGAAGTAACTTTCAAAAACGATTTCTTCCTGAAGCATCATTACCAGACGCTGAGTTTCCGCATGTTTGTTGAAAAGATCCTGAGGATCAGTTACGCGGTAAACGCTCTTCCATCCTCCACCCGCAAAAGGTTTCATATAAGCAGGGAAGCCGATATAATCAAAAATTCCTTTCCAGTCGATCGGGAATTTCATATTGCGGAATGAATTCTCATTGGTGTCTTGTGGACGCGCGTGAGAAGGAAGCAGTACAGTTTTGGGAACAGGTACGCCGATTTTCTCAGCCAATGCATTATTGAAAAATTTCTCGTCAGCACTCCACCAGAAAGGGTTGTTGATGACTGCTGTTCCACTGATAGCTGCATTTTTCAGATAAGCCCTGTAAAAAGGCACATCCTGAGAAATACGGTCGATGATGACAGCATAATCCGTAGGAGCTGCCTGCTGTACCATATCGATAGAAACAGCTTCAGCAACGATGCCTTTAATATTTTTTTCATTCACCCGCTGCACAAAAGCCGCAGGGAAGGTATTTTCTTGTCCAAAAAGGATTCCTATTTTTTTCATTGATTTATTTTTGAGAAAGTAAGTTTTAAATTTATTCAACTTTTTTCAAAAAAAGTTGAGCAAAAAACTGGAAAATTTAATGCAACGCGCAAGCCGCCCCAACACACCAAATTTTCCGGGCCAGCGCGCAAGTCGCAATTAGTGCCTTCGGCACATTTATTTAACCGGGTAGCATCGACAAATAATGAGGAAACATATCCCGCCAGATTGGCCAGTCGTGTTTAGCCCAGCGACGAAGGTCAAACCAGTAAGGAATATTTTTCCGGTTCAGGATATCTGCCATGCGCTGATTGGCTTCGAGACATATATCCCATTCACCAACTCCCAGTACAATTTTCATTTTCCAAAGATCCGGGTGGTTGTTATCAGGCAAATAATCCACCGGATTATTAAAGTACACATTTTCATCGTAGTATCCATCCATAAAGGATTTTACTTCAAAAGCACCACTCATGGAAAATAGATGACTTACTCTGTCAGGATGTCTGAAGGCAAAGTTCAGTGCGTGAAACCCGCCAAAACTTGCACCAGCTACACACACACGGTGAAAACCGTGGTGATAACTAATCGGATTCAGGATTTCTTCCAGAATAAATTTATCGTACCAGATATGGTTTTTCACCCGGTCTGCCGGATGAATGCCTTTGTTGTACCAGCTCAGTGCATCTACACTATCGGGGCAGTAAATTTTTACCAGCCCCTGATCCAAAAACCAGCGGGCAGACTCAATCAGTTTGAAGTCTTTGCTTTCATAATAGCGCCCTTTGGTTGTAGGAAACACAACTACCGGGTAACCCGCATGCCCATAAACCAGCATTTCGATGTCTTTGCTGAGTGTGGGCGAGTACCATTTTAAATATTCTTCTTTCAACGTTTTATGTCTAATTTTTTATTCTTTTTCTGAAAATCGCCGCAAAGGTACGAAAGAAAAAATCAGGGACAATGAAATAGTTAGGTTTTTTGAATAATTGTCATGACAATGATAGGTTTTATCAAATATGGAATAAAAACCGAATATGGAAAATCCCTTCATCGTTTTTACATTTGTAAACAATGGCCCGCATTCCTCAACATATCGTCGATAAAATCTATAATGCTATCGACATTGTAGACATCATCTCAGATTATGTCCCTCTCAAAAAACGGGGTGGCAATTTCTGGGCTCTGTCTCCCTTTTCCAGTGAAAAAACGCCTTCATTCGCCGTAAATCCTGTCAAAGGAATATACAAAGATTTTAGTTCAGGACGTGGTGGAAACGCAATTAATTTCATCATGGAAATGGAAGGCTACGACTATGTGGATGCACTCCGGCATATTGCCCGAAAATATAATATCGAAATTGAGGAAGAGGAAGAAACTCCCGAGGTCAAAGAGCAACGCGACAAACGTCAGAGTTTATTTGTTGTGAATGAATTTGCAGCCAAATATTTCCACGAGCAACTGCTGGATTCACCGATGGGCCAACAAATTGGCCTGCCTTATTTCAAGGAAAGAGGCATCCTCGAATCTACGATTAAAGAATTTCAGCTGGGTTTTTGTCAGGATGAATGGGACGCTTTTGCAAAAGAAGCCACGACGAAACAATATAATGAAGAATACCTGATTGAACTCGGATTAGCCATTAAATCCGAAAAGACTGGTAATTTAATAGATCGATTTCGGGGACGGGTTATGTTTCCCATTAATAATCCCGTAGGAAAGGTGATTGGTTTTGGGGGAAGAATTCTGGGGAATAAAAAAGAG
>JAGQVA010000291.1 GCA_020438265.1 Bacteroidota bacterium | reverse complement strand
CGATTAATTCGTCAACTGCTTCCTGTACTTTTTTTTTTTTTTTAGAAGCAATCACAACGCCTGTGTAGATAAATTTTTTTATTAATTCTTCCATGATGATCTATGTTTTTATTTTGTTTATCAAGTCAAATACACTGACTATTTTGCAGGAATGGTGCCATAGCGTTTTTTTCTGGCATAAGGGCAAAAAAGTAGCTAGAATGCCTTATTTGCTATTAAAAATTCCGTTTCATGTCATGTCAAAACTGAGGGAATTTTTAGATTGCTGTTAAAATTTCGTTTTTCAAGATTTTATCTACCTTGATCCTGGGATTACTAAATGATGACAGATTGGACTTTTTCTTCCAAAAGAGAGGTAATTTGAATCAGAAAAATATAAATGATTGAAAATCAATTATTTATACGAAATTTCAATATAAAAAAAGTACCCAAGTAGTTATTTGCTGTTAAAATTTTGGATGAGGATTATAGAATTTTGACTTTTTGTCAGAAAATTTGCTATTAAAATTACGGATAAATATCACTCCTGTATGCTTTTCGGACTTGCATATTATAGTATCTCCCACAGATCCCACTGATTTCACAGATAAATCCATTACTAAGCGCTTCGATCTGTGCAATCTGTGTTATCTGTGGGAAACTTTTAAAAGTGTACCGCAGTAAGCTGCATGATCCTACTTGTTATAATCCAATAACCGCCCCTTACTAATCAAGTCATACAACAAAGTCTGAGTTCTGATGGGGTTCTCTTCATCTTTGGGAACAGGAATATTCCTCACATTAGCGTCAAGTTCACAGGCTTTTACATTATCATGAAGCTGAATATCAAGAATTTGCAGGATTTCCTCCTTTAATTTCGGGTCAGAAATCGGGAAAGCCAATTCAATCCGTCTATCCAGATTACGGGTCATCCAGTCTGCCGAAGAAAGGAAGGTTGCATTCTCTCCAAGGTTATGAAAGACATACACCCTGGCATGCTCAAGAAACTGATCTACAATCCGAATTACTCTGATATGATCACTTAAGCCGGCAATCTGAGGACGAAGGCAGCAAACACCCCGGATAATCAGGTCTACCTTTACGCCTGCCTGACTGGCATTATACAAAAGATCAATCATCCCCGCATCCTCAAGATTATTAACCTTGAGCAGTATCCTGGCAGCTTTTCCTTCTTTTGCATGTTTGATCTCTCTTTCTACCAGAGCAACCAGGGTTTTCCTCATATTAAACTGAGCTACCATGAGTTTGGTAAAGGTGGGAGGCTTGTAAGAACGATCTTCCAGATGGAAAAATAGCTCTTTCAACTCAGTTGTGATGGTTGAATCTTTGGTAAAAAAGCCGTGATCGGCGTAAATTCGGGCTGTTTTTTCGTTGAAATTACCAGTACTCAAAAAAGCGTAACGCTTTTTCCCATCGCCTTCGCGACGGGTAACCATAGCTACCTTTGCGTGAACCTTTAGCCCTGGAATACTATAAATGATATTTACTCCGGCATCTTCCATTTCCCGCGCTGAGGCCAAATTGGCTGCCTCATCAAACCGGGCTTTTAGTTCAACAAATACTGTTACCTTTTTCCCTTTTCGGGCAGCACGCGCCAATGCATTCACAATGGCGGAGTTGGAAGCAACACGATACTGGGTTGCACGAATGCTGATTACAGAAGGGTCATCAGCTGCTTCATTCAGAAATTTGATTACATAATCATAAGATTGATAGGGAAGATGCAGAAGCCAGTTTCGTGCTTGAATCGCATCAAAGATAGAGGGAAAACTATCCAGTTCAGGTAAGGAAACCGGAGGCATTGGGGTTCTCTCCAGATGTGAACCAACCGGATTAGGAAATCCAAACAAGTCTTTGTCCTGGTGGTAACTATCCCCTGGCACCAATTCCAGCCTGGTGATCTCAAAAGTTGCCCGAAGGTATTTCAGCATACTTTTGGGCATTTTCCGGTCGTACAAAAATCTGACCGGCATCCCCGTGCGGCGCTTTTTCAGGCTTTTCTGAATTTTCTCGACCAGATCTCCCTCAAATTCGTCCTCAATTTCCACATCAGCATTTCGCGTAAGCCTGATGCTATGAGTCGCCAGGATATCGTAGCCAGGTAAAATTCGTCCCAGATTATACCTGATTACATCATCGAGCATCATATAATAGTGCTGGGAATCAATTTTTGGCAAATGGATGAATCGGGGGAAATAATGGGTCGGAATCTGAATCAGAGCATATCGAATCCCTTTAGGGGAAAGTTCACTCTCTTCGGTTTCTTCCTTTTTAAAAGGCTTATTCCTCAGTTTTACAACCAGATATAAGGCGTCATCTCGGAGAAAATGAACGATTTTATTTTTACGCAATAACTCCGGATGCAAATAAACCTTAACCTCTTCTTCAAAATATCTTTCAATAAACCCTTTATGAACATCCAAAGCAGGTTCTCCCAGAATCAGATTGATTTTATTTTTAGCCAGCTCAGGTTTAATTTGTTTATAAAAAATCCGGACAAACTCTTCCGATTGCCATTCTACCTCCTGCCGGATTTTTTCCAGTAGCATAAAAGGGTCCACTCCTAATGTTTCGAGTTTTTTTCTTTTAACGCTGGTAAGACTTTTAATGGAAGCAACTCTGACGTGGTAAAATTCATCAAGGTTAGAGGAATAAATCGCAAGAAACTTTATGCGTTCATAAAGGGGAACTGTTTTATCAGCAGCTTCTAATAAAACTCTATAGTTAAAACTCAACCAGCTGAGATCGCGGTTGAAAAATCTTTCTTCCGTGTTGGATGGAGATGAAGAATAGTCAATCACTCAATGAAATTTTTTGGGAATTTAATCATTGCCTGGATAGATTTACAAGAAAAACCCTACTTATTGTGTTTGAGTGGTTACGATTTTGATTTCCTCGGCAAATTCGGCATTGATTTCCCGTTTTGCTCTCGGGTCATCAGTAAGGCTAATTGCTTTTAGCGCTCCATATCCGGCGTCTTCAAACAAACTCCACGATTTGGAAAATACAGCATAATAATACCACAGATCCGCATTTTCCTGATTAATTTCAAGCGCCTGGGTAATCAATAGATTTCCGGCGTCATTATTCCCCGTTTCATGATAAAGATTCGCCAGATCAATAATGGCCTCAGTAGCCATGATGTTCTTTTTCACCAAAGAATCGAGCAAAACAATCGCCTGACTAGTATCCTGTTTCGCCAGAGCCAGTTCCGCCTTTACCTTTAGTCTTTTCTCAGCAATGGAAGGTTTTTCATCGGAAACTCGATTCAGAGTATTCTCAGCCAAATCCGTGTTTCCGGCATAAAGTTGTGCCCGGGCCAGTTCGATATTTAGTTCAGGATGAACAGAATCAATCAATTGTAGTCCGTAGGAAAGGTTTTCAATAGCCAGGGTATCTCTGTATTTATTATAGATTTTTCCAAGTTCAAGATAGGGTACCACGCTGCCGCTGTCCATCATTTGCACAGCCCGAAAAGCCTCTAAAGCATTCACAAAATGATTCAGGCTGTCAGCATATTTTCCAATTCTCACTTTCTCATTAAATGAAAGGGCGTTGACATCCCATTCAGTCTGCGCATATACATCCTGTCCGTATGCCTTCAAAAGCATAGCCAGTTCTTTGGAAGTTGCTTCCCAGTATTCCTCGTGTTCTGCTCTGAAGAAACTGAGTTTCAGGTTTGCCGTATCGGCTCTCCCCAAATCAATGTCCATTCTGGCTTCATCCAAAAAACCTATCGGTTTTCCCGCTTCACCAGCTTTACGAAAATACTCGCGGGCCATTTCCGGTACATTACGCTGATAAAAAGCCGTGGCAATCAGATAGCTGGCTTTCGCGCCATAAGCAGGATATGATTTCAAAAGATAATTAACCGTACTTACCGCATGAACAATTGAATCCTGCTGAAAGCGCAAATACGCGTTCAAAATGGATGCATCAGGAGATTGGTCGTCCTGAATCAAACTCTGCAGCTTTACCCGATCAACCTGATCCATTCCTCCCGCAAACTGATGTAGAATTTGATTATAGGAAGTAAAATAATCTGCTGCCTTTTCAAATTGATGAGACTCCTGCGATTGCCCTGAAGCGAGTTTATAAAACAGATAATTTGCTTTGGTAGCATCATCCTGCTTCCTGGCTTTTATCGCCAGATCAAAAAACTTCCGGGCTTGTTCCGGGCGATTGTGATCATGATAAATGAAAGCCAGATTGCTGTAAATGGCTGCTATATTAAGGTCTGCCAATAGTGCCCTTTTGAGGAAAACAATAGCTGAATCAGGGCTTCCGCTATTCAGATACATCATCCCAAGGTTATTAACCAGATATGGATCAGGCGATTCTTTTTTCAACCCGGCTTCCAGTACCTGCTGTGCCTCCTTAGCCTGATTATTAAAAGCAAAAAGACTCGCAGCGTTGATTCTGGCCGGAGGAAAATCTCTGACTGAAGTTGCCTGTTGATAATGAAATACTGCGTCGGCCAGCTTGTCAGGCACTCCTACATAAAGTGAAGCCAGATTAAAGTTGGCTTTAATACTTCCCGGGCTTTGCAGGCTCGCAATTCGATAGGCTTCCGTTGCCCGCTCTCCATCTCCTGTAAGCATCGCCTGATCTGCCTGATGATTTGCAAGGGTATGAGAAAGGAGATTAATGCTTTTCCAACCTTCCCGCCCTTCTGCCGCAAGCATGGCAACCAGCCCTACCAGCCATACAACATAAAAATTCACCCGGGGGCCCTGAGTCATGAGGTAGTAGAGATTAACTCTTTTCGCCAATAATTCGCGGTGATTCCCCCATACAAAAATGGTGTGAATCAATCCGATGGCAAAGAAAAAGGTAATCGCAATTCGTTCTATCGCAAGGATAAAAATTTCATCCCCAACTGAATAATTGAAGAAAATAAAACTACCCACAATAATCGCCCAGGAAAGGATAGAAAAAGTAAAACTACTCAAAGAAAAAAAGATGGTTTTTACCTGATGATAATGGTTTTGAGAAGTAAAAGCCGTAAAAATCAAACTGATTATGATCAGATAAGTAGGCTTTAGTCCAAGTGAGAATGGAAGAAGACCGAAGTTCAGATATTCATCCAACATAACAAAAACCACCAGCAGATAAACAATCATCAAAATCAATAATAATCGGGGATGTAATCGGGTCTGTGGTACCTGGCGATTCGTAGCTGAAAAAACCAGTAGATTGGTGGGTTCTTTCCCGATAAAGTATAAGAATAATATCGTGAGAATAATCAGATAAGTATACAATTCTCCGCTCATTTTATGCCAGATTTCCCATCCATTCCGGAAAAACGGAATACCAAAAACGATGAGAGAAATCCCGGTAAAAACAAGGAAGCGGCTCCATACATTCCAACGCAGGATATTCATCTGGAAAACATGCGCCATTCCCAAAAATCCGAGAATGATTCCAAATTCCAGCAAGCGTGCCCCCCAGACCGAATCAGGAAGGATAATGACGGCTACATCAGTAAAGTGGATAAAAAGAATAAAGAGAAAGTAAAAAAAGTAAATCCAGCGGGATTTGATTTCCGTCGCTGTAGCGATCAGTCCCGACCAGCCCGCTATTTGCATGAAGAAAAATACAATTAGAGGAAATGCTGCTGGTAATAAAGGTCCGGCGGAATAATTGATCCATTGGCGGAAAGCGTTCAGAGATAAGTCAAAGGTTCGATAGTTATGCTCAACCTGCCCTACAACTACTTCCTCCACACTGGTATCCGCAACTTCTTTAATATCCAAAGACCAGAAATATGGATTGAAATAAGCGAATGAAATCATTGCTCCGGTAATGAGCAGGAATCCCAGCAGAATCAGAAACATTCGCTTCTTCGCATCAGAAAACTGATAATAAAAGAAGTGTAGGGGGAGATAAGGCAGTCGCTTCAAATCCATAAACCAATATCATAATATACCGGGGAGTAAGTATCTGGTTTGTACCCGGCAGTTATCTCGTCAAAGAGATAACGGTAAATTTGCCGAAAGATACAGCAAAGCTTACTTTTTCACTACTTTCGGCACTTTAAAATGCTCGCCATCATGGTCAGGCGCATTTTTTACAACCTCTTCCTGGGTAAAAGGTTGGGCAGGCTGATCAGGACGAAATTGGTTTACCGTTTTGGTCATGTGAATCAGTGGCTCCACATCATCTGTATTGACTTCCTGTAATTTGTCCACAAAGTCGAGCATTTGCTGAAAATCGTGTTTCATTTTTTCTTTTTCCCCTTCGGAGAAATTGAGCTTTGAGAGCTTCGCCAAATGATCGATTAATTCGTCGTTTATTTGCATTTTTTGCTTAGAATATTCGCAAAGATAGGAAATCTTATTTGAGGGTTTAAGAAAAGTCAAAGGTCAGATATCAAATGTAAGAAGTAATAAGTACTTTTCCCTTCTGACTTCTCAAATCTGACCTCTGACTTTTTATATCTTATTCTGATTAATTATTTACCGCATTAAAGTAACATCCCCGGTATAAGACCTTTCCCCGATCTTCACCACATAATAATAAATCCCCTCTGAAGCAGGCTCTCCGGCACTGGTCAATCCATTCCAGGCTCTTCCGGCAACACCTGCATTGCTGTATAGCGGACGGCCCCATCGGTCAAATATTTCCAGACTGAAGTATTCATTTCCATCATATTTGACCAGGAATACATCATTCACTCCATCCTGGTTGGGGGTAAAGACATTAGGAATAAATATCTCCGGAGAGAATACAATAATCGGGTCCAGTTCATAACTATCTACACAACCGCTTTCATCAGTTACAGTGAGAG
>JAGQVA010000290.1 GCA_020438265.1 Bacteroidota bacterium | reverse complement strand
ATTATTATAGGAACGGTAATTCTGGCCTTTGCAACGGTCCTTACCTATAAAAGGGGCGCCTGGGTAGCTTTGATTATTCTGCCATTTATTGACCTTGCTGTGAAAAGAAAGGTTTTCGATAAACTGGTTTATGGATTTTTGGTGGTGGTTACGCTTGCGCTGGCTTATTTGATCAATGATAATAAATTCTACGAATTTGCGCCCAACTACCAAAAAACCATCTGGCATGAGGGGGACATTCGCGGGCACCTGGAAGCGACGATCAGCGGAACTGAAATATCAGGGATGGAGCGATTCTACCGCTGGGTAGCGGCCAAGAATATGATTGCGGATATGCCTTTTACGGGCTCAGGACCAAGTACTTTTAATCAGGTTTACAAGCGTTATACAGATGATGCTTTCCGTACGTATGTCAGTGATAATCCCGAGCAATCGACGACGCACAATTATTTTTTGCTGACTTTCTCAGAACAGGGTATTGTCGGAGGACTGCTTTTTATTGCCCTTTGCGTCTATATGGTTTTAAAAGCCTCATGGCTTTACCCTCGTATGCGTACTCCGGAGTATCGCAGTATTTTGATGATGGCTATGTTGAGCTTGAGTACCATTCTTTTTCATAGTCTCCTGAATGAATTAATCGAGGTCGATAAAATCGGTCCGATGTTCTGGATATGTATGGTCATTATTCACAAACTCGAAGTCTGGCACGATGGAGAACCCCTCAAAATTTAACCGGGAAAACTTTTACAAGGATGTGTATGAAGTGGTAAAACTCATTCCCAGGGGAAGAGTAACCAATTATGGCGCGATTGCCAAATACCTGGGCACTGCCAAAAGCTCCCGTATGGTAGGTTACGCTCTCAATCAAAGTTTTCATATCGATATTCCTGCCCATCGTGTAGTCAATCGCAACGGTTTGTTGACAGGAAAACATCATTTTCCGGAGGAAAAACCGATGCAGACTTCGTTAGAAGCGGAGGGAATTAGAGTGGAAAATGATCAGGTAGTTGACTTTAAAAAACTTTTTTGGGACCCCTCTGTGGAACTTTCCCTGTAAAACCGTGCATTATCAGTTATCCTGGTGTCAAGAATGAGTACAGTATTTGTAAAAATATAGTGGCTGTTAGCTATTGGCCATTGGCTTTTGGCTAAAGACCAACAGCCAATAGCTAAAGGCCAACAGCTAATAGCCAACAGCCAACGATAAAAAAATACGTTCTCAGCACACCTCTGACAATAAAGTGTTGTCTTTGACGTGATTAAGTACATTATTTCTCTGGCAAATTATATATTTTAGCAGAAAATGTACCTGAGATAACCCCATAAAACTGGTGCAAATGCGATATCATTCATTTTTAATGGTGGCCCTGACTGTGGCTGCCTCGGCCGTAATACTGCCTTCTTGCACACCGGCTAAAAAAGTAGCCCGGTATCAGTATTTACTGGATAATAAAACTGAGCATGACAATGATACTCAGGTAGCTTCACATCCACCCCGCAACAATCAACCACCAGGGAGAAATACTCCTTCTGGCTCTGGTTCTTCTTCCCAGAATAATACTCCCTTAATTTATGAGCATGATAAAAAGGAGCAGGAGAATAATGTTGTAGTGATTCGAAATCGCCCCCGGCAGAATCCCCGTTATTCCACTAATGATAATGAAAGCAGACCAACCAAAGTGCTGCATGCCCGCGACCGGGATCTGGAAATTCAGCGGGATACTGAACAGGTTATCCGAACGGCTATGTCTTATATAGGTACGCCTTATCTTTATGGTGGCACCAGCAGAAGGGGAATGGATTGTTCCGGGCTCGTATGTCTTTCCTATAAGTCGGTTGACAAGGACCTTCCCCGAACTTCAGCTACGCAGGCAGAAACAGGCAGGCCAGTTCCACGCAATAAGATCCAGCCTGGTCATCTGATTTTTTTCAGTACGAGCAAAGGCAGGAAGATTAATCACGTTGGAATTGTAACAAGTGTTGACGGAGGCGATGTAGAGTTTATTCACGCGAGTTCCAGCAGGGGAGTGAGAATTGATAAATTGAGCCATGAATACTGGAGGCCAAGATTTGTGAAGGCTGTTGCTCCGTTGGAAGGGTGATTGGGACTTGTATTGTATTTGATTAATCTAAAGGTTTGTAACGAAATAAATCCTTTTCCCAGAAATGATGATCAATTGCATCCCCTTGCATCTTTCGAGCAGGCTTTAAGATGTATGTGATAGGCCGTTCACTGCTTAAGACAGAAAATGTGGAATCTCCTTTTACTTTTCTAATAATATCTCCTTTATAAATGGGCATTTTTATGCTTCCACCTTTTTCTTTGCTTCTGTGGAAATAAGTATTAGTCATTAATACATTGGAATCTGGACTTAATAGACGGACAAAGCCATAATCAATGATTGGAATTTCTGTGGAATCCCTGGAAATGTCAGTTCTCCTGAAAAATACTTTCCAGCAATAGGATTTTCCTCCTCCACAGTTAATTTTATAGCTTGATCTGACTTCCCCCTCAAATTCTAAAGGAATAAAGAGTTTGTTGGCTTTGCTGTTTATTTTGTCCCATTTAGTTTGCCCTTTTTTTATACTTTCCTTTGAAGGAGTTACTATAAAGATTAATAAAAGCCCCCAACATAAAAGAATGGCAATTGATATAAAGGGAAAAGCTTTCATTTCTTTACAGGTTTAAAATCTTCAACTAATATAATCAAACTATTAATTAGTAATGTGAATCAAGGGTTGAAAGGGCATTAAAGACCCTGTTAAGGGTCTAACGTGGGTAGAAATACGAGGATTTCCCTTTCTCTCCCCGATTTTTGCGCCGTAGCGGCGCAAAAATCGGGGAATGTGGTGGGATTGTCCGCATTTCTACCCACGTTAGACCCTTAACAGGGTCTTTAATGCCGTCTCAGCCCTTTGGCTCTGCCTATTCACATTATTAGTAAAAAATCCATATCCAATTCTTTACTTCAAAGATCGAATATCGTTAATCCTTGTTCGTATATCAAGTAAATAGATAAAGCCAACCAAATTGGTAAGTGCAAATCCAAAATTAATCTCCCTTAAAATGGATATCCAATCCCAAGATTTAACTGAGTTCTACGCCCCTTCGCATCATCATTTCCGATTACCCATCCTTTATCCAGATCCGGAGCAAAAATCTGCTGACCAATATCAACCCGTAAAATCAGGAAGGAAAAATCAAACCGAAATCCGACTCCTGCATCCCAGCCAAGTTTAAGATTTTCCTTGCGAAAAAGAGCCGTACTGACCAGTTCATTGCGCTTATTAGGTGTAAACCACACATTACCCACATCTGTAAACACGGCCATTTCCAGATAGGAAAATACATCAAACCGATATTCCAGATTTGCTTCAAAAATAATTTCTCCTCCTGGTGCAATCAAATTACTGACAACAGATGGATCAGCTCCCTGAAAATCGGTCAACTGACTGGTTCCGGGTCCGAGGGTATTGGATTGCCAACCCCGCATGGAATTCGTGCTACCGCTAAAAAAACGGCTTTCCTGGGGAACGGTAGGCGTATGATTATAAGGCGTAGACGCACCTATAATTCCTCTCATGACTACTTCTGATCGCCTTCCGGCAGGAATAAACAGTTTGCCCTCCAGTGATCCCTTTACATATTGTCCATAATAAAGGCTATCCAGAAAAAGGTTATCTGTATTGCTATTATCCGACCTGCTCAAGCCATCAATATTATCCAGAAAATAAGGCAAATTCCCTCCCCATTCTACACTGATCCGATACCAGTAAGTAGGTTCTGCCCGGGTTTGACGATAATCCTGATGCGTATAACTGTATTTCAACCGGGTACTAAAACGGTTTTCAAAGTCCCTTCGGATAGTTGGCGGCAAGCGACTAATCGTTGTATCCCGATACAGAGAATCCGGATTAATGATAATCAGGGTAGCAGCCATAGGCGTAAGGCTACTTACTGCTTTGTCAGAGAAAGGAATATGATTCCAGCGATAGGTAGCATCAAATCCGGTAGTTAATCTTTCATACTCCTGAAGGCTTTCCCTGCTGAATTGAGCTGATAAAGCTGTCGAAGGGCTAAACCGACTCAGGTTTTGTTTCAACCTTGGCGGCACCATGAATAATACAGGTTTCACAAATAAAAACCGATGAAAATGCAAATTGGCATCTGCGCCCAGTTTGTAATACAACTGATCAAATTGCCCGCTGCCGTTATCTCCTGCATAAAAACCAATATCTCCCCGAAAACCCAGTTGTAAAAACTCAGACTTATGGAGGGCATTTTTATCGCGGATGGAAACATTCACTCCCACACCTGGAAGGTTAGTTGAGGTGATGATATTGGTAAAGGACTCAAAACCGCCTTTTAACTGGTATTTTTGAGCCATTCTCAGCTCAATGATCACATCCATAAATGCTTTTTCCTGATTGACATCATAACTGATTACCAGATACTGAAACATCCCCAGTTCCTGAAGCATTTGTTGTGTCCGCCTGGCTTTTGTCTGCTGATAATAACGCCCCTTCTTCAAATGTACCCGCTGAGAGATAAACTCAAGATCCAGGATTTTCAGCAAGGCAGGATCGGTTAAATGAAACCCGATTTCATTCTCGGATGAGAATTTTTTTTCTGGCAACCCCAAAGAATCTCTCAAAGCAGCTGTCATTTTTTTTGCATCCAGGTGAAGGGTATCAGCCAGGAGGGTAAATTCAGATTTTTTAACCGGGCTAATATATACATCGATATTCCTGACTGTAAATTTAGGCGGGGCACTATCCAGTTGAATTTCCACATTGACCCATTTCTCCTGAGGCAATACTCCCTGATTTCCCAGATCATTTCCCACTACATTGGTGTCTACTGAAAAGGCAATCATTTTGGGAGAAAAGGAAAAGTATCCGTTGTCTCTCAGGAGCGCCGTTGCCCGGGCTCTTTCCTGAAGGAATTTACTATGACTGTAATTTTCGCCATGAATCAGATAACTTTTATCCTTTTGATAATGGCCTTCCATCAGTTCATTGCCTTGATTGGGAGTAGGACTGACCAGTTCAATTTTATTCAATTTATAAGGAATTCCCTCCCTGACGATATAAGTTACCCTGGCTTTTCGCTTTTTCTTTTTGGAGAATAATCGCCCCAGCGTATCAATTTTGTAATCAATATAGGGATGAAAATAACCGTAGGAAAAACACTGTTTGTGCAGATTTAAAGTGTCTTCATGAATCTGCAAGGTATCAATCACAACCGGAGGTTCTCCAATCCTGTATTGCAGCCATCTTACAAACCCTCCGGGCTGGTAATTTTTGGGATCCTTTTTTCTTTCTCTTTTTTCAATGGATTTACCGAAATTATGGGCGTAAAGGGCAGCTTTGGGCCAAAGCATCCGGCGATTGTCCCGATATTTGGTAGCACCATATAAAACTGATGAAGGAATTTTCTTTTGGCTTTGAATTTTTGGGTCGGATTGAAGTAATACTTGTCCCGGCTCCAGGTGGCGGGTGGCTTTACAGCCCCAAAGAGAAATCAAAATCAGAATTCCCCACCAAATAAATGTGTATTTTTTTACTTTTACCCGCATGCAGTCTATTTCGAAAGCAAAATTAAAACTTTTTACTTCTTTGACCTCGAAAAAAAACCGGAGAAAACACCAACTTTTCATTATCGAGGGAAAAAAAATGGTTGAAGAGGCAATTCAATCCCAATGGAACATCGAAGCTCTGATTGTTTCAACGGATTACCTTTCTCAATTCGTATCTATTGACCCGGGTATCCATACCTGGGCTGCCGATCCCCAGGATTTTAAAAAAATCTCGCAGCAAAACAACCCTGAAGGGATTATAGCAATTGTCACATTTCCTTATCCTGACTTTAGTTATTCCCGGGATCTGGACCATTTACCATCCGGTCCGGGATTTCTGCTTGATGGCATTCAGGACCCTGGCAATTTGGGTACCATTATGCGGATTGCTGACTGGTTTGGTTTTTCAAATGTAATATGCGGGCCGGGAACCGTTGATTTACTGAACCCCAAAACCTTGAGAAGCAGTATGGGAGCTATTTTTCGGGTAAATATAATCTATGCCCAAAATTTCCCGGAACTGGTCAAAAACCATTCTCAAGAAATAAAAATTGCAGATATGAATGGTGAAAACCCCAACCAGACGGATTGGAATGAAGGAAATTATATTCTCATTGGTAACGAAGCCAACGGTGTCTCAGAGTCAATCAGACAAATTCCTGGCCTTTCTTTTGTATCTATTCCAGGAAGCGGAAATGCCGAATCCCTCAATGCAGCGATTTCTGCGGGTATTTTAGGTTATGCATTGTACAATAATTTGTTGTAAATTAGGTTGTTAGAACTGTACAGATCAGGATTTCATTATTTTGCAAATTTCAGCTTTTGAAAACTTGCTCCCCATATTTACAGACCTCATTCTCCTAATCACTACCTTTTTATTGGTAGGGTTTTTATTTGGCAGACCTATCTCCAGATGGGTAAGTATTCGCCGCTCCTTTACCCTCAGATCACTCCGATTATTCTATTCCCGGTATTCTGTCTTTCAGGCGTGGGATTTTTTTCAAAAACCCCAGTTTTACGGAGAAGAGGCAGAATCGCAGGATTTTTTAGATTATTTTACACAGACAGTCTTTCAAAAAAAATTCTTTGAGTATTCCTATTTTTTCCTTCTGGGCCCCTCCGGGATTGGAAAATCCACGGCGCTGATCAGGCTTTATGCAAAATGGAAATATGCACTCAGGGAAGAACCGCTTCAAATCAGACTGGTTTCATTTTC
>JAGQVA010000289.1 GCA_020438265.1 Bacteroidota bacterium | reverse complement strand
GCCTGTGCCTGAGAAGTTCCGGTTTTTCCTGCGATGTCATTGCGGAGCCCGTAGCGGGTTCTTAATCCGCGTGCTGTACCTCTGTCAACCACACTCTTCAGCATATAGGTTACCATATCAGCTGTATTTTTGCTCATGACCTGTGGCTGGGTAACAGCAGAATTTTCAATCAATATCTGTCCGTCCTGATCTTCAATTCGCAGAATATAGGATGGAATGGTGCGCCTTCCTCCATTGGCAAAAGCACTGTAAACACCCACCATGTCTTTGAGAGAAACTTCTCCGGTTCCAAGCGCCAGGGACGGTACCTCTGGCAGAGGATTTTCAATTCCCAAATTTCTGGCGAGGTTAATCACATTTTTTACTCCAACCTTCATCATCAGATTGACTGAAACGACGTTGACAGAATGCGTCAACGCTCCTTCCATGGAATACTCCCCTCCATAGACATTATCTGAATTTCTGGGTGTCCAGTTATTATATGCGGCAAAACTGGTTTTTTCATTAGAGATAAACTGACAGGGCGATTCACCCGCTTCCAAAGCTGTGGCATACACCAATGGCTTGAAAACAGATCCTGTTTGCCTCAGACAGGTAACATGGTCAAACTGATAAAAATGATGGTTAATACCGCCTACCCAGGCTCTGACGTGGCCATTGGTGGGATCTACTGCAATAAAACCTGCGTGTAGAGTAAATTCACTTTGAATGATAGAATCCCAGGGAGACATTTGTACGTGCTGGGGGCCTTCCCATGAGAAAATATCCATTTCCACCGGAACGCGGAAAATGCTGTCAATCTCTGCGTCTGTATATCCTCTTTCCTTTAATGACCTGAATCGATGGCTGTTTCGCATGGATTCTTCAAAGAGTGTTCCGGTTGCTTTGTATTTATCCCGCCATTTCCAGTGATTATTAAATACTTTTTGTACGCTGGCCAAATGCGACGTCACACTGCTTTCGGCATATTGTTGCATGCGGGAATGAATGGTTGTGTAGATTTTCAGCCCATCGGTGTAGAGGTTATAATTAGATCCATCAGGTTTGAATGTCTGTTTGCACCAATGTGTGAGATCTTTTCGCAAATATTCCCGAAAGTAGGGAGCCAGGCCATTATTATGGGTTCGCAGGCTATAATTTAGCTGTAAAGGGAGTTGGGACAGATACTCTTTTTCCTTTTTTGTAATGTAATCGTAACGTTCCATTTGCCCCAATACCACATTTCGTCTGTTGAGAGATGCTTCCGGGTGCAATCTGGGATTATAAGTTGTTGCTGCTTTGAGAATCCCTACCAAAACAGCGGCTTCTTCAGGCAGAAGCTGAGAAGCGGATTTACTAAAAAATCGTTGAGAGGCGGTTTCTATCCCAAATGTGTTTTCACCAAAAGAGACCGTATTGAGATAGAGAGAGAGAATTTCCTGTTTGGAATAATATGCTTCAATTCGCTGGGCAATTTCCGTTTCCCGGATTTTGTTAATGGGAAGGCTCAACACAGGAAATGACTGACGTGGAAAAAGGTTTTTGGCCAGCTGTTGGGTGATCGTACTTCCTCCCCCGGCGCTTTCATCTCCCAGAAGAATCGATTTGACAAAAACACGGATCAAACTTCGCAAATCAATGCCATCATGCTCATAAAATCGGGCATCTTCCGTAGCGATCAGCGCGTCAATGACATTTTGCGAAATAGAGTCAAAATCGATAATGGTGCGTTCCTCAAGATAATAACGGCCCAGCAATACCCCGTCAATCGAATATACCTCTGCGGCCAGAGGATTGGTAATCCTGGAGATATCTTCGTCTTCAGGAAGCGTACCAATCATCCCCATCACTACCATCGAATGAAGCAAAAGCCCCATACAGATCAAATACAAAGCACCCCCGACCACCCAGGTTAAAGGTTTGTACTGGCTCATTTTTTCTCTTAGAATGACAATCGCTTCGGATATGTAGTGTTCGTATTCAGACACGGCAGGCCTAATTGTTTAATGCAAAGCTAAGGTAGTGATATTGGTGGTTACTAACAATGGAAAAGCAAATTAATCTTTCGGTTTTTCCGAATTTTTATGCTTTGATGCAGCAGATGTCAAATACATTTGTCTTACAAATAAGATATCCATCCAATTATGTTTCGTAACTATTTCATCACCACCTATCGCAACCTCAAACGCAACTGGTCCTATACACTGATCAATCGCGAGTATTTAGTTATTTTTAGTATTGCAGGTTTGTTGGGAGTGGGTGCAGGATATTTTTCAGCGGAGGCTTTACTCAGCAGTATTTTTGAATATCACAACGGAGTGTCTCTGACGGCGTTTTTGATGGCTATCGGAGTTTTGTTGAGTGTTTGTGTGGTTACAGTGGGGAGTAAAGTGTATCGCGCAGCGAATGCTAACCCGACAGACGTGCTGCGGAGCGAATAGTACTCGGGCTCTCCCGAGTCGGAGCCTGGTACTCGGGCTCTCCCGAGTCCGAGCCTTCCGTTTGAGAGAATTCTCTCAATATCTTCCTTAATCCCTGGATTAATTGCGCTGGGTCGGGCTCGGGAAAGCCCGACTACTGGTACTCCAGTTCCCCAGAACGAATCTCTACCTGCAGGTGATTCTCCGCCGGAGGCAAAGGACAAACAAAATCTGCATTATAAGCACAATAGGGGTTATAAGCAGTATTAAAATCAATGATTAATTCATTACCAGTGGGAACGTCAAGATATCGCCCGCCTCCATAGGTGGACACTCCACTGGTCAGGTCTGTAAAGGGAACAAAATACCCGCTTTTGCCTGCTTCCAGATAAGTATAGGCAGAAAGCTGATGGGTTTGATTTTGTAAAGTAAACTGAAGTTTGCCAGCTGTAACCACCTGATAATCACTACCCGTCGATGTCATAAGGGTAAGCGTGTCTTCAGGAGCATCCTGAATAAGGGTCGCCGGCACGCGATAGGCTTCATTAATTGAGAAATAACGCAATCCTTCAAAGGTCGCTTTTTCTGCTTTGGGAATGGGGCTATCAGGATCATTTTTTAGCATAAGATCCTTATTGTCTCTTTCCTGCTCCAGCTTTAGCTTATAAGTGGAAGGATTATTGGCAAACTGGTTAAGCAGAATAATAGCCAGAAAAATGGCGCCAATGGTGGCGAAAATATAGGTGCTGGTTTTTCTACTATTCACTTTTTCAATCAGACTCACGAATCGTTTCTCTTTTTATACTCAGGAATATATTCTTTTATCATATTTACCTCCTGACGCAACTCCTCAATTTGTCTTTGAAGGTCTCCGCCCTGTTGATTGCAAACCAGATCTTCATACGTCAGGCCAACCACCCCCATAATGTCTTCCAGAAGTTTGGTCTCCATGGAATCACCGCCCAATTTACGGGTAATGAAGGTACGATGCTTGCCTAAATCCTCGGCAATAGAAGCATGGCTGATATTTTTTTCGCGAATTAAACGCTTGAGTTTGTGGACGATAGGTTCCATATTGAGCACAATGTGAATTTTTATTTGCCATTTAGTGACAAATATATTACCTTTATGGTTCTTTTGTTAGTGTAAACTTAAAAAAAGGAACTAAAACATTCCCTATGAAACCACAAAAATACAGAATCAATATCATATTTCAGCAAATTGGGGATACAAAAATTTCAGAATTGATTAAAGCGCTGATTTGCTGGCGTTTGCGAATATGGCATACGACTCTATATCGCAAAATGGATGCAGGTGTGGATGATCATCGACCGGAGCGAACTTTTATGCATCATGAAATGGTAACGATCTGTCAGGTTTTTAATGAGCTTTATCCTTTTGATCCACCCCTGGAATTGGAAGATTTTTATCATTCCAGCCTAAAAAGAGAAAGCCTTCGCGAATAAGAATATTGAATTGATCACTTCTATTTCATTCCACTAAAAACAGTTAACCATGCCACTTGCTCCGCCTGTTTACAGAAAAGTTCCTGGTCATCCCATTTATTATAAAGTGGATTTTGGTCATCAAATGATCGAAAGTATCAAAGACTGGATGGATCGCCCCAAGTCGATTGATACGTACAATTTTTTCGGGGAATTTGCTGAAAATATCAGCGATATCTACGAACCGATCTCTCAGGCAGCTTATGAGACCATTCGTGCCTATGTCAAATTACAGGAGCAAAATGCTGGAAAATCCATCGATCAGTCTGTTCAGCCTCAATGTGCGCTTAATGCTTAATGCCGATATGAATACTCAACCTAATCTATCCAAAGGAGAAACCTCCCTGGAAAAACAAATGAATCAAATGACAGCCCGGGCCCGATTATTGGCGATTCAACTGGTGGCCAATATCGATAACCTGAAAGAGCTGGTGCGGAAAAAGAATTATGAAGCCTGTCCGGAGCATATCAGGGAAATCAAGACAATGATTCAGGAGATGGGACAACATCTGAAGGGGCTGAGGGATCATATCGAACCGGAAAACCCTAAAACGAACAAAGGCAGCTAAAAAGCTACCTTTTGTCTTTGCTTATTTGGATTTGACTGCAAATGAAATAAAGCGAGTCTTTTTCAATTAACTTTGATTCAGACTCTATTTTTTCAGGATTTTTCCGAAACCACACTGGTTGCGGTTTTGTCCTCTGGTAATGCATTTCCGGGAAACCTGCTTAGAATAAAAATTCCCATAAAAACAACTGTAGGGATTATCAGCCAGGGAAAAGCAATATACAATGCCGTTGAGATGATACAAGTAGTGACAATGTACAGGGTCAAATTTAAGTGTAACGATTTTTTCATTTCCAATTCTTTCTATTCCAAAACTATCAATTACTGCCAACAATTCAAAGGTAGAGCTTTTTTTATATTTTTCTATTCTAAGAGCATCTATCTTCTTACTTTGACCTTGTGCGCAATTGCTGACTATCTGCGTAATTATAAACCTGTTTGGTTTAAAAAAGGTGATGAAATGAATAAAACGTTACATTTTCATGAAGAAGAATTGTGATGGAAATAGTCCGCCAGGACAAATGTTTCAATATTCGTCTTTTTTAAATGGATGTTCAAACAAAGTTCATGAATCACTTTATCCCGTAAAAACCCAAGGCATTCTGCCCCAATATTTTTTCTTTTTCCGTTTCGGATAAAGCCGCCATCCATGTATGGACTAAATTCAGGACTTCATCATATTCACCAGCCAACAGACACACAGGCCAATCTGATCCAAACATTAACCTGTCGGGTCCAAATGCTTCATACACCAGGTCCAGGTATGGAATGAAGTCATGCTGCTTCCAGTTTGACCAGTCTGCTTCGGTTATCATGCCTGAGACTTTACAATAGGCATTAGGGTATTTTCCGATTGCTTTCATCATCACTGCCCAACCATCAAAAAATTGATCTTTGATATAGGGCTTGGCCAGGTGGTCAATGACAAATTTTTGATCGGGAAATTGTCTGATTAATTCCAGTGCGGCTCCCAATTGGTGAGGAAAAATCAAAATATCATAAGTGAAATGATAGGTTGAGAGATGGGAAATCCCGTTCAGAAACCCTGGCCGCAGCATAAAATTCACATCTGCTTCTCCCTGTACAATGTGTCTGAAACCAACCAGTTTATCGAAACGAGAAAAATAAGCCAATCTTTCCTCAATATTCTCATCCTGAAGATCCACCCATCCGACTACTCCTTTGATAAAATCGTGTTTATCGGCAAGGTCAAGTAGAAAATGAGTTTCCGCTTCAGTCTGGTCTACCTGTACAGCAATGCAGCCATCAACCCCCGTTTTTTGATAAATAGCCTGTAATTGTTCCGGTAAAAAATCTTTTCGGATGGCTTTCATTTCATCAGAAATCCATTCGTGTCGGACAGGGTCGTAATGCCAGAAGTGTTGGTGGGTGTCGAGGATCATGTGTTTACGGATAATTTCTAAAAGGCTAAAAATAGCCTTTTTCTTTTGAAAAGTGCTATGGGAACAAAATAGCCAGGGACACAAAATTTTGTGTCCCTGGCTTTGGATCTAATTATGATTTGATCCGAAAATAAAGACATTTCTATTCGTCAATCAATTCTCTCAGACAGGCTTAACAGAAAAATGATATGAGGTTAATGTAAGTAATGTGTAATTAATAAGTAATTAATTCGCATATACCATATAAGCAGAGATTCTACCCAAAGGAATAAAATTTCATTCTGATAAATATTCTATTATTGCAAAAGTTTTTATTTTTTCGTTTATTGATCCCGGTTTGCCTGACTCAAAGAATGAAAAATAAATCTGAAGTAATAGAAACAACCAATTGCTATATATATCTTGGAGAGGATGAAATTATGCGTTTGATTACCAAACCCAATACTCATTCTGTTCTGGAAACTTCTATGGAAGAAGTAGAAGCAATGAAATACCTTACCAAGGGTAGACGGGTACCCCTATTTTCAGATATCAGAAATATGCTGTCAGTTTCACCCGAAACCCGAACCTATACCAATAGTGAAGAAGTTGTGGGTAGTTTTACAGCAGTGGGAATGTTGGTTGGCAATGTATTTTCCCGGGTAATCGGCTCATTTATAGTTGGGATTAATCGCCCCTCCTATCCGGTAAGATTATTTACTGATGAAGATAAAGCACTGGAATGGCTGAAACGTTATCGAAACCCGTAGAGACGCGATGATATTTTCTGTAGAGACGCGATTAATCGCGTCTCTACAGATTTCGATAAACCCGTGCTTCCCACGGCCTTAAATATTCTGTTTCATCAGGATAATTGCCTTTCATTAATTTCCCGTTAATTCCAGCAGGCAAATCCTGATTCTCACTACTGAAATTCAAAACC
>JAGQVA010000027.1 GCA_020438265.1 Bacteroidota bacterium | reverse complement strand
TGATGAGGAAGAGGGCGATTATACTTTCAAAGATGAGGCTGAAAAAAACTATCGCTACTGGATGGGTAATGAGGAGGCGAATGACCGTCGTGGTAATGGAGCTGCCATGCCTTTAAGGGATAGCATTGATGGGTATTTTGCTTTTTTGAACAGGATTTACAATAGTCAGATGATGAATGATTCGCTTAAAGTTACTCCAAAGACGCTACGTGATCCAGAAAACAAATCTGATGATAAAACTAAAAAGTGGGAGCAATATACCTTTGAAGGCCCTGTGATTGGGAATATGGCTACACTTGAGGCTTTGAAACTGGAAATGCTAAAAGAAGAAAAAAAGCTATTGGATTTATTAAATAGCCGTTTTTCTACCAATCATACCTATATACCTGATACAATTAAGGCGATAAGTGCGCCTGTTTCTCAAATCGTGCCTGCCGGGCTTCAGTTCCAGACCCGCCTGTTTGTTGGTATGGTTTCCAGCCAGGTAAAGCCTGAGTTTATGAGTTCCAATGGCAATATCGCTCTTGATGAAGATGGGAACTCTGCAGTGCTGACTATTCCCGCCAATGGAAGGAGCATTCCTAACGGGCAAAAAGAAGGACGTCAGTCTTATCAGGCGACAATTAAAGTTCCCACAGCTACGGGAAAATTTGAGGAACTGACGATTAAGCAGGAGTTTATTGTCAGAAAACCTGAAGTGCAGATTACATCAGCAGCAGTCCAAAATCTCTATTTTAAATGCGGAAACACGGTAAATATTGATGTTCCTGCTTTAGGGAATTTATATGATCCTGTGGTAGAAGCTTCAAGGGCAGTTGTAAAGCAGAGCTCTCAAAGCCGTAAAAGATTTATTATCATCCCGGAAGGTCGGGAAAGTGTGGTCAATGTAAGCTCCAGGGTAAATGGTCAATTGATGAATATTGATAATATCAAGTATAATGTCATTGCTCCACCAAAGCCATTGATTGAGTTTTTTGTGAATAATCGGCCATATATGGGAACCACAACGGTAAGAGCAGGTAGCAGAGTAGAGGTGAGGTTAAAAGCAGATCCTGAGTTTGCTCGTCTCATGCCTGATGATGCCAAATATCGAATTGGACAGATTGATATTTTATTAAAAACAGGGCTAACTCCCGCGAGCCTTGAAAAAACAATATCTACCCGTGGACAAAATGCCTTAAATAAAATAGACTTGGCTTTGGGAACCGTCATGCGACAGGCCAAACCCGGAGATAAAATCTACGTCCAGCTTAAGGATATTTCTCGGGTAAATTTTAGAGATGAACTGGTTCCTGACAACCGATTCACCGAGCTGGAAAGAACCATTCCAATTGTTATTAGTCATTAAAATTATATCTGTGTAACCTGACCGGTCTGCGTTTGTGGACTGGTCGGGATTTAAATAATCCCTTCTTCAATCGCTTTTTGTATTAACCCTGCCCTGTGAGTACCTAGTTTGGCTTCACGTTCTTCATGGGAAGCTTCTTTTAATTTTTTAACCGATCTGAATTCCTGAATAATTTCTTTTTCCGCCTTCTCCCCTATTCCTTTGATTTGGGTAAGCTGAGATTTTTGGTTTGGAGCATTGGAGCGCTGGTTTCTGTGGAAGGTAATTGCAAAGCGGTGAGCCTCATTTCTCAACTGTTGAATCAAATGCAGCGCCGGGCTCTTTTTATCAATATGTAAAGGAATTGGATCTCCAACGGTATAAATCTCTTCCAACCTTTTTGCAATACCAATCAGAGGAATCTTGTCCAGTAGATTCAGCTCTCTTAAAGACTCCGCAGCGCTACTCAACTGTCCTTTTCCCCCGTCGATGATAATAAGCTTGGGCAAGGGCTGATTCTCATTTAAAAGCCTTTTATAGCGCCTGTGAACTATCTCAGTCATTGAAGCAAAATCATTCGGCCCTTCTACTGTACGAATCTTAAAATGACGGTAATCTTTTTTTGCGGGTTTCCCATTTTTGAAAACTACAACAGAAGCAACCGGAGAACTTCCCTGAAAATTGGAATTATCAAAACACTCGATATGGTCAGGAAGCTCTTCCATTTTTAACTCTTTTTGGAGTTCTTCCATCATTTTATCTCCCGGTGTTTTACGCTGCTTAAAAGTTTGTTTGTATAATTTTTCTGTAATAAGTGCCTGACAATTTTTAATCGAAAGGTCTATCAGATGTTTTTTGTCTCCTATTTTGGGAATCGTTAATGTATAACCTTCAGGAAGACTCTCAGGGTCTATTTCCAGGTTAGAAACGATTTCTTTAGCTAAATCATCATTGTCGACCATTAAATGGGAGAGAGTGACTGTCAAAACCTCTTCTTCACTTTCCTGATAATTTCTTTTTATTTCCCAGGAATGAGTTTGTACAATGGCTCCGTTTTGAACCTTAAAATGATTAACAACAGAAAGTTCATCTTCCGATTGAATCGTTAAGACCTCGAGGTCTTCAATTTTTTCGGAAACAACTGTATTTTTTCTTTTATAGGCTCTGATTTTCTCAAGCTGTCTTTTATAATATTCCGCTTTTTCAAACTCATAATTTTCAGCAGCAGCCTGCATCCGCTCTTCCACGCTTTTGAGAACAGGCCCTAAATTCCCTTTTAGGATATGTTTTACCTGATCAATTCCTTCCATATAGGTGGGTTCATCGATGAGGCCTTCACATGGCCCTGCGCAATTGCCTATTTGATATTCGAGGCAAAGTTTAAATTTTCCTGCGTTAATGTTCTTTTCGGAAAGAAAATAATTACAAGTTCTTAGTTTTATAAATCCCCTGATAAGCTCAAGGATTGCTTTCATGGTGCTTACACTTGGGAAAGGCCCATAATATGTCGAACCATCACTAATTTTTTTTCGGGTTGGAAACACCCTTGGAAACCTTTCATTTTTAATACAGATATATGGATACGTTTTTCCATCCTTTAAAAGGATATTATATCTGGGCTGATGCGTTTTGATCAGATTATTTTCCAGAATCAGGGCTTCTACTTCACTGTGAGTGACAGTATAGGAAATATCAGTAATATTTCTGACCAGATTAATGATGCGGTAGCTATGTTGTTTGGAAGAAACAAAATAGCTGGAGACTCTTTTTTTGAGATCTTTGGCTTTACCTATGTAAATGATTTTCCCTTTTTGATTGAAAAATCGATAAACTCCTGGCTCATTGGGCAAGATTTTTACCTTTTCCAGTACTTCAGGGTTTTTATTCATTGGCAACTAGTCAAAGATATCAAGATCGTCAGAAGAAACTCTTTTTTCATTAGGCTGCATACCCCGATCGAGAAGAGATTCGTTGGGGTCATTACAGTTGAGGCTTATATCAAATCCGTCAGGAGCTGGGAAGCGATCATCATCGGGAAGACCAATTTCAGCATCTTCATATAGCCTTTTCATGTATAAAGCCCAGATTGGCAAAGCCATACTTGCTCCCTGGCCCAGTTGAATGGATCTGAAACGCATTCTACGGTCGGCACATCCTACCCAAACACCAGATACGAGATTCGGAGTTACACCCACAAACCATCCATCTGAATGATTTTGAGTTGTTCCGGTTTTCGCACCTATTTCATTTCTGAACTTATACATATACCTCAGACGACTTGCCGTTCCTCCTGGTTCATCCACAACTCCTTTTAGCAGTTGAATAGTCATATAGGCAGATTTTTCACTAAGTGCCTGACGAGGAGTTGGGTTAAATTCTGCGATGATATTTCCTTTTTTATCTTCAATACGAGATACAAAATGAGGAGTAACTCTTCTTCCCTGGTTCGCGAAGGTACCGTAGGATCCGGTAAGTTCAAGTACAGACAAATCCGTTGTCCCCAAACAAAGAGAAGGGACAGGATCCAGAGCAGTTTCAATTCCCATTCGGTTGGCGTATTCGGCTACTACTCTGGCACCGATTTGTTTCATTAGTCGGGCAGTTACCAGATTCGTTGAAGTTGCCAATGCCTTACGCAGGGTCATAAGACCTCCAATTTTTCCGTCAGAGTTTTTGGGAATCCAGTCCGTTCCATCGCCATCCACATTTTCAAATACGACGGGTTGATTTAGTTCGACATCGCAGGGTTTCCGGCCATATTCTATGGCAGCTGCATATACGAAAGGTTTAAAGGTGGAACCTACCTGACGCTTACCTACAGATACATGATCATATTTGAAATATTCAAAATCGATACCTCCTACCCATGCTTTCACTGCACCTGTGAGAGGATCAAGTGAAACCATGCCCGTTTCGAGGAATCTGGCAAAATATTTCAGAGAATCCATCGGAGACATGACGGTATCAACATCTCCATCCCATGCGAAAATTTTCATTTGACGAGGCTTGTCAAACTCCTCATCAATTTCCTGCTGGGTTTTCCCTGCTTTTTTTGCATTGAGATATCGTTGGGATTGTTTTTGAAGATCGGTGAGAATGGCAGGTTCCGACTTATAAGGCTCTCTTCCTTTAATATGATTGTCAAACTTTCCCTGTAAATCTTCGAGGTGTTCTCTAACTGCTGCTTCAGCGTGCCTTTGCATTCTGGAGTCAAGGGTTGTATATACTCTCAATCCATCGGCATAAGGATCATAATACGAACCGTCAGACTTGGGATTGTTTTTGCACCAATCCGTAATGAAAGAGCGAACCTGCTGTCGAAAATAGGGTGCCAATCCACGTACATGCTCATGACCTTGCTCAACAGTCACCAGAGGGAGTTGTTTAATACTATCAACATTTACCTTTTGAGGATCAAGAAAATTATGCTTGACCATAAGACCAATGACAGTATTCCTTCTGCTGGTTACTTTTTCAGGATTTCTAATAGGGTTAAATACTCCCTGACCTTTCAACATACCGACCATTACAGCTGCTTCTTCCAGCCTGAGTTCTTTGGCCCGTTTTCCAAATAAACGTTGAGAGGCCATTTCAATACCGTAGGCATTTCCAAAAATGTTTACAGTATTGAGATAAGCTTCCATAATCTCCTGCTTGGTGTAGTTTTTTTCCAGAATTGCGGAGACAATCACCTCTTTGATTTTCCTGCTTATGGTTCTTTCCCGGCTTACTGCATTAAAAAGATTCCGGGATAACTGCATTGTAATGGTACTTCCCCCACTGGTAGTACCCGACATATTTCTTTTCACAACAGCAGGGATGGACCAGTAGTCTACACCAGAGTGTTCATAAAACCTGACGTCTTCTGTAGCGACCAGAGCGTCTATCACATAAGGAGAAATTTCATTGAGTTTTACATTAACGCGATTTTCCTGGGAGTAGAAATTGTCAAGCACGGCCCCATCAGCAGAGAGAACCTGAGTGGACAGGCTGGACTGAGGGTTTTCTATTTCAGTTAACGGAGGCAGATCCTGAGCAGTGTAAATAATAAAGCTTAGAATAGCCAGACCAATAATTCCGGTAAGTCCGAAAACAATTTTTTGCGGCAGGCTAAAGCGGACCTTCTTTTTAGGTGAAGGAGGTGTAGGTGAGATAGTTTTTTCTTTTTGCTTATCCCGAGTTATGACGGTGGTGTTCATATTGTACCAGGGTTCTATAATAGAGCTAGTTAATCACAAGCAAGATTGGGAAAACATCATGAATTATGTTTATATGTTTTCTCCAAAACCTCCTAAAGATAATACAATAATTTTTGAAAAGGAAAAGGGCCCTTTTAAGGGGCCCTATCGTCGAAAAATGACTTGTTTTATGACTTATTTGCTAAGAATATTTTCAAAATATTTGATGTAATCTTCCATCCTTTTTTGGCCGTAGGCCACTTTGAAATTGGTATGAGAAATATAAAAGATTTTCTCATTTTCGGTTTTCAGAATATCTTTAGAGATCTGGCTTCCTTTGAAGTCTTTAATATATTTTTGTGCGATTGTCATTTCACTAAAACTGCTGATATATGGAAGCAAATGGGTTTGTTGATAAAGGAATGTGAATACTTTTAGTTTTTCCTGATCAAAATTCTCTTTATTGAAATTGGAAATCTGAGCATTTGCATCACTTTTTGAAACCAGGTTTTTGTCAATATACATTAGCACAAAAATCTTATCTGTTGGCTTCAATTTATCTGTAAATCCTTTGTAAAGGGGGTTATTAGGATCACTAAGATCTCCTGTATTTTTATTTACTTCAGATAAGGATATTTGATTTTCTCCGTTTTTGGAACCAGGCTGTTTACTACCATTTTCAATAAAGCCAAGCGTACGTTGTGCGATAGGAGTTACATCAGATTGAGGGAAATTCCGGATCACATATTTCAGGATTTTGGTCAGGCTGTCTTTTTGCCCCGTATAGCCATAGGACATACCTCTGATGTAGTGAAGACGGGCCAGATCTATCTCAGGGTTATCATGATATTCGGGTTGGGATAAAATAAACTCACTAAACCCAAGTGAAGTTTCATACTGTTGTTCAGTATAAGCATTGAAAAGCCCGTTATAGACAAATTTGAAGCTTTCTTCATCTTCTTTTAGGTCATTGGGATCAAGACCCTGAATCAGATAAGCATAAACCGTATTGGGATATTCATTCAGAATAAAATTTTTATGAACTTCTGCAATAGGGTTACCTGCCTTCTGATAGAGACTGTAAAGGGCATAACGTGCCTGGAGTGTATACTCGGAATCCTCATAACGATCCAGCAAAGCTTCAAAGGTTTTTACAGCAGAATCCGGCTCATTGAGCTTTTGGGCATATAATTGCCCAAGTTTATACATGGCATCCTCAATTTTGAAATTCGCTTTTTTGATATCGTTGTCGTTCTGAGGAATATCTTTATAGTATTGATAGTTTTCGCCATATTTTTCTAGTAAAGCGCTGTCTACTTCAACAACTTCTTCCTGTTTCTGTGTTTCGGGATCTTTGGAGACAGAGAAAGCAGAAAGTTTTCTGCTGCGACGCCAGTCATCTTCATTTTTTCGTTTACCCCATAACTGCTCAAACTGAACCTTTCCACTGGAAAGAGCGGTAGGATTATCAAAATACCAGACTCCTCCCCCACCCTGGTTTCGCCGTCCACCATTTTGATTTTGAAATTGTTGAAGCTGCGGGTTGTAGAAGTTATTGTTATTTTGATTCTGCATTTCCGCCAACTGACGGGTAAGTTCTTCTTCTTTCCGTTTTTTCTCCTCTGCAACAATTTTACTAATCAATGCATCCAATTCGTCCTTGGGAAGCCCCGCCAGATAGATCATACTATCCTGATAGTGTATCGTATTGAGATAAGTGATATAATCTTTTAAGGTAGCTGCAATCGTAGTAATCTCTTTATACTCAGGCGCATCTGGCTGGATTACAGAGGCAGCACTGTCATAATAGGCCTGAGCAGTGGTGTATTCCTGAAGATCTTTAAAGTAAATCTGCCCTATTTTATAGTAGGATAATGCTTTTTGTCGCTGATTGCTAAGATTTGCCCGAATCGACTGTTCCAAATAATTAATGGCCATATCGCGGTTTCCTTTTTTGAGCTCGAGCATGGCAAATTCGTAGTAGATCTGATCCTGATACTCTATATTTTTTTCATCCTTGAGCAGTTTGGTCAGATACTTATAGACTTCAGAATCGTCGTCTTTCCCTTCCTGAAAATCGACATACAACCGGGCAATTTTAATCTTAGCCTTAAAAGTCAGATCGTAATCATCACTATATTTTTCGACAAGGGAGAAATTTTCAAATGATTTGGGGTATTCGTCAAGCTCTGCATACAACTGTCCAAGTAAAAAATGAGCTCTTGCTTTTCTTCCTCTGTTTTTTAGTAATTCAATATTCTCAGAAAGGGTTTTCGCAGCTTCGTAATACTTTTTATCCTCAACTTCCAGTTTGGTTTTGAAGAGTGCGATTTCAAGCATCAGATCCGGACTAATATAAACCGTGTCATTATTGATGAGGCCTTTATCGAGAATTGTCATCGTCATTTCCGAATTCTCCATCATATAATGTGTTTTTGCTGTCCAGAATAAGGCATCCGCAAAAAACTTTGAGTCAGGGAATTCACTTATCATATAATTGAAATTCTCCATGGCAAGGCTATAGTTTTGCCTATAAAACCAGCTTTTCCCATTGAGTAGGCGACAATTATCAATGAAATTTCCATTGGGATGTTTAAACATCACCGCATCATTTTTCTTGATAATAGTCTCGAAGTCAGAGTCATAGCTTTTGATTTCATCCTCAGTTCCGTAGTATACAACCTGAATAAATCCCTGTTCAGGATAATCATATTGTTCTTCTAACCGATCAATTGTTTCTTTATAAAGATAATTGGCATTATAATAGCCATTAAAATAAGAAGTAGTATTGTGATAAATTTTAGCAGGGACGGTGTCTTTTTCTTTGCTACATGAAAATGTGATCAGCAAAATTAATATTGCCAAAAAATTTGTAGCTTTGTGATTACCTGAAAATAAGGACATGTATAGAGGATTGAAGGTCAATAATTTATCAACGAAAACCTCTACAAATATATTCAATTCCTGTATTTTATGCATATGGTACGCAATTTTTACATGTATATTAAGAACCGACTTGTAAAAAAATACAGGGTAGAGCTCATTGACGATGTGACGTTGTCGCAATCACGGCAATTTTCTGTGAAGCCTATTACCATTATTTTACTGATGGGGGCTATCCTGATCAGCATTGTGGGTGGGACCATTGCTTTTTTTGTTTTTACCCCGGCAATGCATCAGCTGATACCCGGTTATAAAAACCCGGAGGAATTTGCTGCGGAACGCGCTGAACTGGAAGCAAAACTGGCTACAATGGAGGAACAGGTTGATCGTTGGATTACGTATGCAGGTAGCTTTAAGAAGCTTGCCGGAGTGGAAGATGACAAAATGCCTGACATTAGTGAAGATCGCATGGATTCTTTGCGACAAATTACAGAATCCAAGCTTACTGAGTATGAAAAAGAAGAAGCGATCAAACGGATGATGGCTCAGGATCAGCCGGAAACAGAACCGCAGCCAGTTAAGGAGCAAATAAATAATCATCCTGTACCAAAAGACAGTGTAAGAGTTGTGTATGTTCAGGCTCCAAATAGCACAACAGGTATCCGTGTTTCAAATAATTCTGGCAGAAATACAATCCTCAATTTATTTTTACCTTTAAAAGGAGAAGTAAGGAAGGGATTTGATGAGCCAGATGGCCATTATGGCGTGGATATTGTAGCAGATGAGAATACGTTGATACACTCAATGGCTGACGGAATTGTATTCATGTCTGAATACTCTGATAAGAACGGATGGGTAATTGGAGTCGCCAGTCTGGATAACGTTATTACATTTTATAAACATAATAGTAGATTATTGAAAGACATAGGGACCCACGTCTTTGCCGGAGAGCCTATTGCTGTGATTGGAAACACTGGTGAAAATACAACCGGGCCGCATCTCCACTTGGAGCTTTGGTATAAAGGCAGACCGATAGATCCCCAAAACTACGTCAGTTTCAATAAATAACCAGCCTTTTTAGCATGTTTGGAAACAAAAACGAAAATAGTCGTCCGAAAGTGAAACCCTCTAGCTCTAACCCCGAAGGAAGAAGAAACATTATCTCAGAAGGAACCGTTGTTGTTGGAAATATCAACGCAGAAGGAGACCTGAGAGTGGAAGGAAAAGTAATTGGTACCCTGGTTTGTAACTCTAAGCTGGTTGTAAGCGGTACCGGATTCATCGAAGGAAGTGTTGATGCCCGTGTAGCAACTGTCGAAGGTGAAATCAAAGGAAATGTTGTAACCCGTGAATTGTTGACTATCGACAAAACCGGAAAAATCTTTGGTGATATCTTCACTCAAAAATTAGTTGTACAAATGGGAGCTATCTTCACAGGAAGCAGCAAAATGGCGGAAGCCGCAAAAGATATGCTGACCAAAACTCCTCCCAGAGGTAAAGATTTATTAGCAAAAGCAAGCTCTCGCCCCATTCATCAGCCCCAACAGGATTCTACTGGCGGTAAGGTTGAAAAAATAGGCAAAGCCAGCTAATTGCTGATTAAGTTTGTTTTCATCTGGTCAGAGCTTGAGGGGAAGGCTATATATTCAGGGTAAAATAACCCTGACTGAATACCTATATGAACCAGAAGAAGAAAAAAGACTTAAAAAAAGAATATTTGCGATATGCAGGTCTGGGCTTCGAAGTCCTGGCCTGCATACTGCTATTTGTGGGTGCAGGTTATTTCCTTGACCAAAAGATGGAAAATGAAAATCCCTGGTTTTTGTTATCTCTTTCTTTGGTCGGATGTGGGGTAGCCATGTATTTACTGATCCGGCAGTTTAACCGGATGAATGAAAAGTAGATTTTATCCTTTCTGTACAATCCATTTCCTCTCTTCAGACATATATTTCAGCCATTTTCCGGATGACTCCCCTATTTAGATTAATTATAAATAAGTTGGAAACCTTCTGGAAATCACCGAATTAATTGCCATCTTTGCGGGAAATTAATAAAAGCTGAATTTGTGTCGATACCCCGATTTATTATTCTAACCGCTTTGGCAACTGCCCTTTTAATTGCGCTGGCATTTTGGATGACCCAACAGTGGATACCTCAATATAGCCCTTATGCAATGTCCACAGCGATTTTGGTGAGTTTTTTTACTGGCCTCATCGCCTATATACTCTTATATATAAACCTGGATAAAGCTTCCCGGCTTTTTGTGACCTCTTTGGCAGTAGGTACCGTTTCAAAAATGTTTATTGGAATTGTGGTGGTACTTTTTGTGGCCATTCAATATAAGCCTGTAATTAAAGAGTATGTAGTGGCATATTTTCTTTCCTATTTTATTTTGACCGCGTTTGAAGTTTATGGTTTAATGACTAAATTGCGCGCCTAAATTTGAAACATTAGGAAAATCAGCGGTATTTAACGCTTATTAAGAGAAATAATGATTATACGAAAGTCTCTCATTCTCATATTATTAACGATCATTTCTTGCGGATATATACGGGCGGAAGATACGGACTCTACGCATTCTGAAGAGTTTAATATTTCTGAAACCCTTTTTCACCACATTCTGGATTCGCATGATTGGCATCTGGTAGACATTCCTACAGGCGAAACGGACGCACATGGAGATCCTGTTTATAAGCCAGTTGCTCTGCACTTGCCATGGTTGTTTTATAGTAGCAAAACGGGTCTTGAGTTTTATGCCAATACTCATGCAATGCATGAAGCAGGTAAATATGTGTCTCATCACGAACATGTATATGCTGTAGCTGAAGGACAATCTGTTCCTCATGAATATCATGGTCATGGAGAGTTGGAAAACTCAGAAGAGATTATTGATGAATCCGTAACCATTTATGACCTGTCTCCTTCCAAAACTGTTGTGCAAATATTTCTTATTGGCCTTTTGCTGGTTTGGTTGTTGAGTTCAGTAGCTAAATCCTATGCAAAAAGAGAAGGACAAGCTCCAAAGGGTATGCAGTCTCTAATGGAACCTATTATCCTCTTTGTAAGAGATGATATTGCCAAAGAATATTTAGGAGAAAAAGCAGAAAAGTTCGCACCTTATCTGCTTTCTTTGTTTTTCTTCATTTGGTTCTCCAATATGTTTGGTCTGATGCCATTCAATTCCAATATCATGGGTAATATCTCAGTAACGGCAGCTTTGGCTTTTCTGAGTTTTATTCTGATTCAGGTAAATGGATCTAAAGATTACTGGAGACATACATTTGCCATGCCTGGGGTGCCGATTGCGATTGTGCCTCTGATGACGATTATTGAGGTATTGAGTTTGTTTATCAAGCCTATCGCCCTGGCCATACGTCTTTTTGCCAACATTACAGCAGGACACTTTATGGTGTTGTCGCTGGTATGTTTGATCTTCCTCATGGGAGAAAGTGGAAAGAACCTTGGCGGTGCATTTGGAATCATGCCTGTATCGATCGTCTTTACCCTGGCTATTTTGACGCTGGAAGTAATTGTGGCGATTATCCAGGCTTATATTTTTACACTGCTGACAGCAGTATTTATCGGCATGGCTCGTGAGACTCATGACGATCATCACTAGAATTCAAGATTTCATTTATTTATACATAACATTTTATTATGGAAAACATTGGTCTAATTGGCGCTGGTATTGGCGCAGGACTGGCAGCTATCGGAGCTGGTATTGGTATTGGTAGATTGACTGCTTCTGCAGTTGAGTCTATGGCCCGTCAGCCTGAGATGTCTGGAGATATTCGCGGTGCGATGATCCTGATGGCAGCATTCATTGAGGGGGTTGCCCTCTTCGGTGAAGTAATCTGTCTGCTGGCAGTTTTTCAGTAAAAAAAAGGGTACAGTCGGGGGAATGCCCCGACTGCCTTCTTGTTCTTTATAAATAGATTGAAATAACCGGGCGAGACTAAAAAACCATAAAAGAGAAAAAATATGGAATTATTACAAATCAATTACGGTTTTCTGATAGGGGTTGTCGTTGTGCTGGGGTTGCTCGGGTTAATCTTTTACTTTGTCAAAAATTCAGAATCAGATAAATAAATAAAATGATTTTAGCTCCACAATTAGGATTATTTTTCTGGACAACACTTCTCTTCCTTGTATTCTTTTTTATGCTGAGAAGGTTTGCGTGGAAGCCAATCCTCAACGCAATCAAAGCCAGAGAAGCTTCGATAGAAAACTCTTTGAAGCAAGCTGAACAAGCGCGTGAAGAAATGCAAAAACTTTCTTCCGACAATGAAGCTTTATTAAAAGAAGCTCGTGCCGAACGCGATAATATTATCAAAGAAGCCAATGCATTAAGAGATAAAATTGTCAGCGATGCAAAAGCTGCTGCTGCTGAAGCAGAGGCGAAAGAGCGCGAAAAAACCAGACAACAAATTGAGGCGGAGAAAAGAGCTGCCCTGGCAGAAATCAAGGACACAGCTGCTGCTATTGCAGTAGAAGTGGCTGAGAAAATTATCCGCAAACAGTTTGAAAATAAAGCCAGTCAGGAAGACTACGCGAAACAATTAATCGGCGACTTAAACAATAACTAGTACAATGGTTGAAGATCGCATAGGACATAGATACGCAAAATCAGCTTTTGACCTTGCTGAAGAGAAAAATATTGTAGATGATGCCCGTAGCGATATGGCGCTGATTCTGGATATATATAATCAGAATAAAGATTTTGCCGATTTCCTGAAAAGTCCACTGATTTCCTCCCTGAAAAAAGAAGCTGTAACAAATGCTCTTTTTGAGGGAAAACTCAAGACTGATTTGGTTGATCTGTTGGTAAAACTAGTCGTCAGAAAAGGACGAGAAATGTACCTTCCTAATGTTGCGGAGGCATTCCTGTCTATTTATGATGAAGCGAAAGGTATTCTCAGAGGTGTTTTTACCTCCGCTACCCCTTTACCCGATGGAGTTGCCAAAGAAGTGAAATCTTTGATGGAGCAAAAAACCGGTAAAACCTTTGAAATGGAACAAGGGGTTGATCCTGAACTGATTGGCGGGTTTACCCTGAAAATCGGGGATACCCTTTTTGATGGAAGTATTGCTACTTCTATCCGAAAAATGAAAAGAGAATTTATTAAGAATAATTAACCAGAAATAAAATAATATAATAAAGATATGCCAGCGGTAAGACCTGACGAAGTTTCTGCGATCCTACGGGAGCAGCTTTCCAACTTTAAAACCGTCAAACAATTGGAGGAGACTGGTACAGTACTCCAGATTGGTGATGGTATTGCTCGTATATATGGCCTGACAAAAGTACAGGCAGGTGAATTGATTGAATTCGAGACTGGCCTCAAAGGAATGGTATTGAACCTTGAGGAAGATAATGTGGGTGCTGTACTTTTTGGTGATTCTGAAGGAATCAAAGAGGGAGATACAGTTACAAGAACCGGTCAGATTGCTTCACTGAAAGTAGGACAAGGAGTTCTTGGACGGGTAATCAACCCTCTGGGTGAACCCATTGATGGTAAAGGTCCTATCACAGGTGATCTTTATGATGCACCCTATGAAAGAAAAGCTCCTGGCGTAATTTTCAGAGAGCCAGTAAGTGAGCCTTTACAGACAGGTATCAAAGCGATCGACTCAATGATTCCAATTGGTCGTGGACAGCGTGAGTTGATTATCGGTGACCGTTCTACCGGAAAAACAGCGATTGCGATTGATACCATTATCAACCAGAAAGAAAACTTCGAAAACGGTGAACCTGTTTACTGTATTTATGTAGCCTGTGGACAGAAAGCTTCTACCGTTGCGCAGGTAGTAAAAGCCCTGGAAGATGCAGGTGCGATGGCATATACGGTAGTAGTTGCCGCTCCGGCTTCTTCTCCTGCACCATTGCAGTTCTTCGCGCCATTTGCCGGTGCGGCAATTGGTGAGTTTTTCCGTGATACAGGAAATCCTGCTTTGGCAATTTATGATGACCTTTCCAAGCAAGCAGTTGCTTATCGTGAAGTATCTCTGCTTCTGAAACGTCCCCCAGGACGTGAAGCATACCCTGGTGATGTATTCTATCTCCACTCCCGTCTGCTTGAAAGGGCTGCAAAAGTTATTAGTGATGACAATATCGCTAAGAATATGAATGACCTTCCTGACAACTTGAAAAGTCTGGTAAAAGGTGGGGGATCACTAACCGCTCTTCCAATTATCGAAACACAGGAAGGAGACGTTTCTGCCTATATTCCAACCAACGTAATCTCCATTACTGACGGTCAGATCTTCCTGGAGTCAAACCTCTTTAACTCAGGTGTTCGTCCGGCGATTAACGTAGGTATCTCTGTATCTCGTGTAGGTGGTTCTGCACAGATTAAACCCATGAAAAAAGTAGCTGGTACATTGAAGCTTGACTTGGCTCAGTTCCGTGAATTGGAGGCTTTTGCTCGTTTTGGTTCTGATCTGGACAAATCTACTCAGCAGCAGCTTGAGCGAGGAAAAAGAAGTGTACAGATGTTGATTCAGAAACAATATAGCCCTTCATTGGTAGAGCATCAGGTAGCGATTATCTTTGCAGTTACCAAAGGATATATGGATAAGGTGCCTTTGGATAAAGTAAATGAATACGAAAGCCAATTGATCCAAACCCTGGAAATGAGTCATAAAGAGACACTCGAGGCTATTAAGAATAAGCAGTGGGATGATGACATTCAGAAAGTATTAGCTGACGTTGCCACTGATACCGCTAAGTCTTTTATATAAATTATGGCGAATCTTAAAGAAATACGAGGCCGGATAAAAACGGTAAAAAATACGCAGCAGGTTACTAAAGCCATGAAAATGGTGGCAGCAGCCAAGTTGCGCCGTGCTCAGGACCGTATGCTGCAACTTCGCCCTTACGCAGCAAAATTAAAGGAGATTATGACCAATGTAACCTCCGCAGTGAATCTGGAAGAAATTCCAAGCAAACTGCTGGAAGTGCGTGAAGTCAAAAAAATCCTTTTTGTCGTGGTTACTTCCAACCGTGGGCTGGCAGGGCCATTTAATACGAACCTTCTCAAGCATGTAAATGCATTTTTACAGCAAAACTACGCTGAAGAATTAGCGGCTGGAAAAGTGGAGTTTATGTGTATGGGGCGTAAAGGGTTTGAATTTTTCAAAAAGAAAGGATATGACGTCAATGGAAAAAACTTTGACGTTCTCTCAGACCTGACTTTTGATAATGTCAATCAGGTAATCGATATTATTTTTGAAAAATTTGAAAAAGGCGAAGTGGATAAGGTTCACCTGGCTTACAATGAGTTTAAAAACGTGATGAGTCAGATTCGTCAGGTTGAAACCCTTCTCCCGCTTTCAGTTGAGAAAGTAGATGGAGAAGAAAAGGAAGCAGCTGATGACAAATTCAAATCTGATTACATCTTTGAACCAGATCGCGAAAAAATTCTTCTGGAATTGATTCCTAAAGCCCTGAGGGTACAAGTTTTCAGAGGCGTGCTCGAATCCAATGCTGCAGAGCAAGGCGCTCGAATGGTTGCGATGGATACAGCGACAGAGAATGCCGAAGAGTTACTGAAAGAGCTGAAACTCAGCTATAACAAAGCTCGTCAGGCAGCGATTACAAAAGAGATTCTTGAAATTGCAGCTGGTGCAGATGCACTTGCTTCGCAATAAAAGAGATATTTATATTATTTTATTTAAGAGGCTGTCTCTACTGAGATAGCCTCTTTTTTTATGTAGAATAATGTTAGCTTGCTAATTTAGTAGTGTTGTATAATTAGGTCTAGAAAAGTCATAGGCCAGAAATCAGAAATCAGATATAAGAGGTGAGAAGTCCTTTTTTCTTCTGATTTCTGCAATCTGATTTCTGACTTTTTACTATTTATTCTGCTTCATAACTTATATCTATATCAGATCGAGGCCGGTAGAGAGGTCTTTAGCAGGGAGCTTTTATTTAACCGGGAATAAGAAGAAAAATCGGCAAATGATTTCACAATCAACTTATGAAACCTAAAAACAGATTATTCCATCCCCAAAATTGGGAGCCTGGAAAACTTCGACCTTTGGTTGATGAACTGAATGCATTTTCCTGGCGATTAATTGCTGGTTGGAATCACCGGGTTTTGACGAACGGAGCTTTTTCTCCTTTCGGGCTGATACTGTTATTGGCAAAAATGGGATTGGGAGAAAATAAGGGAAATCTTAAAGAACTGGATCAACAAGTTTTTAGCGAAGATTTTATTAAAACCGGGATTTTATCTGAGAATCTGGATTCACTATTAGCTGCATATCTGGAGAATGATTCGCTGTTAAAATTATTTTTTTCGACGCAATTCTGGTATCATCAGGGAATGAAAATCCATTCAGACTTTCTTCATTCACCTAATGGACATGAGGTTAAGATTTCTGAAATCAATTTCGGGACAGAAGATGCAGCCGAAAATGTAAATCATTGGTTTACTCATTCCAATAATCAGAAGCTTTCCCCGCAGTTGGATTTTCTCAATGGAAACTGGGTCATTTCTCAGCTCGCTGCCTGGAATGGTGCATGGCAGATTCCCTTTGACCCGCATCAGACAGTCAGAGGTACTTTTCGTTTAGGAGATCCTTCGAAGAAGGAAGTGGCGGTGAAATTTATGCGGACTTATGGCCATTTTGCTTACCAGGAAGATGATGAGCATCAATACGTGCGTATTCCTTTAGGAGAAGGGTTATTTTCGCTGGTTCTCATTCAAACCCCCGATATTCACGAAAAAATAAAAGGATTTCAGATAGACCGTCCCAAAAACGAAATGATCAGGCTGGAGATTCCTCAATGGCAGATTTCACATGTCTCAGATTATAAGCGACTTTTGGTAGACACTGGTTTGGGATTGGCTTTTGACATCGACAGAGCTGATTTTTCGCATATAAGCAATGATCCCATTTGGCTTGACCAGGTGATCCAATCGGTAAATATTGATATAAACGAAAAAGGTATAGGGGAATCTGCAAAAGCTTCTTTGTATGCTGGTCCACGAGGGGAAGCTACCCGAAATGTCAAAACGCTCCGTTTTAATAAGCCCTTTATTTTCCTGCTTCAGGAGAATATGACAGGATTGATTCTTTTTATGGGGAAGAAATGTTCGTAATGATGAATCGCCTGTAGAGCCAAGGCATGCCTTGGCTCTACAGGCGCACAAAATATTATCCTGCCTTCCGCAGTTCTCTCACCCGCTTTCTCACTTCCACCGAATACAAACTTCCTGGAAACTTAACCAGAAACTCCCGGTAATGGTTCATAGCAGTATCCGGATCCTTGAGGGTATAATCGTAAATTCTGGCTTTGGTATAGAGCGCATCGTCGCCATAAATATCCATTGCAAATTCATTCAGAATCCGGTCGATATAACTCATTGCAGTAGAAATATCATTTTTCTTTAAATAGATATTTGTCTTTTCCCATAGAATTTCATCTGCAAGGGTATGTGTAGGAAATTGATAAGCAAGGGAATCCAATACCTGTAAGGCAGAATCATAAACACGCTGATACGTGAGAAGTTGTGCCTTGGCAAACATTTCAAGGGCTGTCGTGGTCGTGTCCAATCCTGTATTGTCGATGATCAATAAGTTTAACTTAATCGCATCATTGGAAATATCATTGGAAGTATTGTCCTTAATTGCTCCCAAAAGTGCCTGAGCAAGATTAAATTCTCCTTTATAATAAGCCATTTGAGCCAGTTTGTATTTAGCAAGGGCTCCCATTTGGCGATCTTTAAAGTTTTCGCTCACCTCCGTATAGATGAGTTTTGCTTTATTATACTCTTGTTGGATAAGCAGAATATCCCCAATTAATAACTTCCCTTTCGCCCAATCCTCCAGCCTGAGAAACTGGCGCTGATCCGTAATCTCTTCCAACTCTTTTCTGGCAGTTTCCAGGTTGTTTAAGTAAAAAACCATCAACTTGGCACGTCGATAAATGGCATCAAAATACTGAGGTTTATAACCAAACTCTTTCAAGAGGTTTCCATAATCATTCACAGCCTGATTCACAGAAGGCATATCAACCGGAATCTGATCAAAAGCCTTCAATTCCCCATTTACTGCTTTTTCAAAGTGAGCACGGTAGAAATAGGGAGATTTCTTTTTCTTTTCGATGATATAATCATAGGCATCATTGGAAAGGTCATATTCCTTATTATTGCGCATGGTAAGGGCAAATTTGAAAATCTGTTCTCCTTCCTTGTCAAATAATTTGTCAATGGATTTG
>JAGQVA010000288.1 GCA_020438265.1 Bacteroidota bacterium | reverse complement strand
AGAGCAGATCTGCCACGGTGGCCGTTTTTTCCTTCGGGGTCAATTTCCCGATATCGTCAATAGATAATTGCTCCAGGGTTTGGTCAAGGGAAAGCGTACCTTGATTGATCTCACGGCCAATCATTGCATTCATAAAACTTTTTCTGATGGAATGAACCATATATTTGCGGGTATTATCTCCCCAGGAAAGCAGTATTTTTCCATTCGAGACCACCAATAAGGCGGCGCCTTCGCTTTCTTCAAATTTCTCTTTAATGAGTTGGACTTTTTCCAGGGAGAATCCTGCTTCTTCTACATTGGAAAATTGTTGCCATTTTTTCTTTGGGAAAATTTGTTGGCTAAAAGCGGAATGATTGGGTAAAACTAGCGAGATTAAAAATAATGCTGTAATTATAAATTTGTATAACAGTACTTTTCTATAAAAGACTTCTCGGAAGAGAAGGACCTCGGTAGAGGTCAAATATTGGTAGAAATAGATTTTTCTTATCAAGTTTCTCGCCAGGTTTTGCGTCGCTACGACGCAAAACCTGGCAGAAGGGAGGGGAAATGCGTGCGTTTCTACCAATATTTCATCCCTGACGGGATGAGGATCTTCTGATCCACATGTAAAGTGAAATCCTGATTTGGGTAATGTCTGATTATTTTTCATTATTTTTTTTCTTAAAAAATTTGTGGTAAAGAATAAGCCCCATTCCTGCACAGGGAAAGATAAAGGCCGGATAAATACCTGGATTGTCAATACTGGTCAGGATGTATTCATCAACCAGGGTAGCTACCAAAAATCCCAGGCCGATCCCGATTAAAAACATGCCTGTTTTTTTCGTGTTGATATAAACCGTTTTTGTCATATAGTCCTTCGGATCGAGCCCTTTTTCCAGCAAGGCGAGAATTTCTTTGTTTCGCTGAGCTGATAAAATATAGGTAAGCGATACGATCAGAATGACCGTTGTCAGAAACATGAGTGCAATTGCAAATAAAACCATTTCCATATCTTAAGAGGATGATTGATTCAACCAGATTGACGGGAAGGTTTCAAGGATCGGTTACAAATCGTGGAAATATTTTTCTAAATGTAACCTAAGGGAAAAAACAGCCCGTCATTATATGAAGTATGGCTGAATTCCTGCAATATATCTCTGAGGTTAAAAAAAACGGATCAACTGTTGCGTTCCATCAGTTGGTGAAATTGTTTGAATATCAGGTATTTACGATGTGTTTGAGGATCATTGGGAACCGGGAAGAAGCGGAAGAGGCGGCTCAGGACGTTTTTCTCAAGTGTTACAGGAATATTGACAAATTGAAAGATCCGGAGAAATTTCCTCAGTGGCTGCTCAAAATCGCCTATTCAAAATCCATCGATTATGTGAGGCGGAAAAAGATGCAAAAAGTGAATATTGAGGACGTAAAGGAAATTGAAGGTGATGTCAATGAAAGAAGCGTACCGGGGAATCTGAATAACTCAGAGGTATTGGAAGCTGCCTTAACAAGGCTTGACCCGGAGAATAAAGCCATCATTAATCTTTATTATCAGGAAAATATGTCAGTGAAGGAAATCGCTCAATTGATGGAGTGGACGGAAAGTAATGTGAAGATAAGGCTGCATCGGTCAAGAGGGGAAATCCGGCGAATGATTGAAGCTAAATCGGATATTAAACGAGAAGAAGAGAACTAAGTACATTATTATGCAACATTTGACCAAAGATCAGATTAACTCACTCTTTCTCGGTTCTGTTGAAAAACAGACCGAATGGATGACCCATATCCACGAGTGTGAAACCTGTCGGCTGGAATATGAGTCAGAGTTAGCTATTCACCAACATTTAAGCAATCTTACTCACCATCAGCCCTCTCTCCGATTTACAAAAAACATCATTGACTTACTGGAAAAAAGCAGAAAAGTGGGGCTTGCTCATAGATTCTGGAGCCGGATCATCACTAGTGCAATCGCGGTAGCAACGGTTCAGGTTTTTATCATGTTGGGTTACCTGTTTAGCCAATTGTCTCAGGAATTAATCATTAATGGGAACGAAGTGCATAGGATCATTGGGTGGAATATCACTCTGATCGGAACGATGATTTCCTTTGGGTTGCTTTATGGATTTGATAAATGGCTGAGGAGGAGGTTGATTTAATTTTGTGGTAATAAAGACGCAAAATTTCGTAAAAAATCTTTATAGGAAAACTTTGAGGTTTGTGAGTAATTTTGACGTGTTATGGAACTTCTTGTACTTTTATTCATTTTTCGGATAGTAGTCAGGTAGGCAAAAAGTAATCGGGCTTTCTCAAGCCCGATCCTAAGCTACAAATTTGCATTTTTAGCAATCTCCATACTTGGCAAAGCAGTAAATCACATCTCTGCCAAATGCCGATTGATCCAGTCAATCTCTTCCTCCGACAAATCAATATCAATTGCGTTCGCATTTTCTACCGATTGTTTTGCGTTTCTCGCTCCGGCAAGGACAATGGTAATTCCTGGTCGTTCGGAAGTCCATTTTAAGACCAGCTGCGCCAAACTTGCCCCTTTTTGATCTGCCAGCGGTTTGATTTTATTGAGAAATGCATTGGTGCGGGAAATGTTTTCCGGAGAGAATGAGGGATGTTTTACCCGATGATCCCCTTCTGCAAATGGATGACCGGGTTTTATTTTTCCTGTTAATAACCCTCTTTCCAAAGGGCTGTAAGCGAGAATGGATTTATTGTTCTCAATACAATAAGGAACTGTCTCATCTTCAATCCCCCGGTTGACCATGCTAAAAGGAACCTGATTAGAAGCCAGTTTGACGTATTTTTCAGCCTCGGCCATTTGGTCTGCTTTATAATTACAAACGGCAGCATAGCGGATTTTTCCTTGTTCCAGGAGTTTTGCCACTGCTTCAAAGGTTTCCTGAATAGGGGTAGTCGTATCCGGCCAATGCAGCTGGTAAAGGTCAATATAATCAGTCCCAAGTCTCCTGAGGCTATTTTCTATCTCTTTCATGATGCTTTCTTTCCCTGCATAGCGATAGGTTTCAACAACATTGCCCTGCTTATCTTCAGTTCGGATAGAGAAATCCCCTTTAGGCGGGTTCATGTCCCACCGCATCCCAAATTTGGTCAGAATCTGCACTTTATCTCTGGGAATCCCTTGAATCGCTTCCCGGACGATCTCTTCACTGGTTCCCTGTCCGTACACAGGGGCGGTATCAATCGAAGTTACGCCCAGGTCATAGGATGCGCGGATCGCCTGGATGGCTTCTTTGCGATCCGTTCCGCCCCACATCCATCCCCCGGCAGCCCATGCACCAAAGGTAATCACTGAAACGTGTAAATCGGTTTCTCCTAATTGTCGGTAAATCATGTTGGATATTTTTAGTTTTAAGCCCCCAAAATAACAATTTGAGACTTACGAAAAGGGTTGAAAGTTTTTAAGATGGATCAACTTTCATGGTAAAATCTTTTTTATCGTTAAACCAAACCCTTAACAGGGGCTTTAATACCCTTTTGGCTCTTGATTTACATAATTTATTGTCAAGAATTAAATGGATAAATTTTTGATCTTTATCCCAACAACTGCGCCACCGAATACAAAAACAACAACCAATAAGGCAAACTAAAAATAATTGGAATCCAACGTTCAACGCGGGTCAGTTGGAAGTATTTTTTTGAGTTTTGTCCTCCTCCTAAAAACTCCCACTCTTTGTCATAACATGGATATGGCAAATCTTTTTCCATTTCGTGAATGACTTTGAACTTTCCGGTGTTGAGCTGGCGGTATGAATTGATATTTATATTCCAGATGGTGCTGATGATAATCCCCATGACAGATATAAGCAAAATGATTAGGCGCATATCTGCCAATTCTGCACTATCTTTATCAATTACCACTGCTAAAATAGCGATTAGGGCGGATAATAAAGAAATATAAAATTGATTGGCTTGCTGTCTTCTCTGACTGATATTATCAGCCATCTGAACGTAAAGTTTATACTGTTCTAAAAGCTGTTTGGAGTACTCGGTTTCGTTTTTTGTGGTGTCCATTCGACTTAATTATATTATATTCTGTTTGCCTTTACCATATTCCAGTAAAATTTACCCAATTGAGTCAATCTACAAGATTTACTATTGACAGCTGCGTAATACATATGCTTTTCCCCTACGGGTTCTATCAGGTTAGCAGCAGTCATTATTTGCAAATGTTCAAAAATCTTTTCATTATCATCACCAATGGGAGCAGTTGTGGGCTCATAAGAAGGATCTAAAGAATGTTCAGAGTCTGCCTTCGCAAAATAGTTAGTTAATTGTCGAATAATGGACCTTTCGACTTTTGGTTTGCAATATCGTAAAGGTGTCATTTTTGTTACATGTGATTTAAGAATAGGCCTTTGGTCCCAGGGGCCCAGCAAATTATCAGCGTTGGCGTAAACGTTTGCGACCGTTACCTCCCCAAGAATATCGGCTGCTCCCCCAGCCAGGCCTTCACAAATAATTGAAGTAAATAATCCGGCACCATTTTTTTCCAGGGAAAATTGTTCCGGTCTGCTAGCAGAAAGGATAGAAACTCCCTCACGGATTAAAGCAACAGAATTATGCCCCTCACTACCGGTTAAGTTCCAGTTTGCTACATGGCCTGAATGGCAACAATCCAAAATAATGATAATTTCCGGAATAAGAGATTGATTTGCATATCGAATGACGTCATTAAACGAGACCCCCGGGTCACTGGCTGAGGCACCCTGTGTTACCAGGTATCCTCCCAGAGACGTTGTGGTACCATGCCCTGAGAAATACAACAAAGCTGTATCTACCCTGTGTTTAAACAGGTTTTCAATTTCACCTCTCAGAAATCCATCCGTAATTTGTCGGCTTTCACTTGAGGTCAGAAGTTTAGTCTGAAAGTTTGGAGAACCATCATAATGTTTGGATAACATTTTATCCATTTTATTAGCATCATTGATACATCCTCTTAAAGGGGCGAATTTATAGTCATTAATACCAATGATAAGTGCAGTTTTGTGAGTCCTGAACATATACTTTATTGCGGGTTTTTATGGTCTAAAAGAATGATTCATTAAATTCTTTATATGATCTGAGTATTAGGATATCCATAGACTTTTTGAGTTGTTTTAAAATTAAGTTATTTATATGAGTAAAAAAATGGTATCCCGTATATTATGCTTCAGGAAAAAGAGTTTCATTAAGTTAATTACCTGTTTCGCTATTTAATCTCTACTTTTTCTTTTCTATTATCCTTCATTTGCCAAATGGTAAAGCAAGGTGAGCTGATTGGTTTTTAACGTAAGACAGGAAATTAAGAATACTTGAAGAGTTTAAAATAGAGAAATGGATTTTCCGGGTAATTAATAGGTCCTTTAAAACCTGGATATAGTATTTCGGAGGATAAAGGACTATTTATTCCCTGGTCGTGATGGAAACCGTAAAGTTAAGGCCATGTTTGGAATACCCAACATGGCCTCAATTATGCATTTGGATCTCAATGTAGCACATGTGAAATATAAGTTAATATGTTACATTGAATAAATATCCAAGCTAACCAATCTTGACTTTAGAATAGCCTGCCTAAACACTTAAAGGTATGACTACATATTGAGCAAAGACAAATAGTCAATAAGCTCAACTAGATTAAAAGCAGTCAGGAATGTTAAAAGAAAAAATATCACTTTCCTGAAAAGTTGTGTTAAGTGAACTTACCTTAATGTCTCATCCGATTCGCCTTGTGTCAGATAAATCGTATGTTTTAAACTTGTACCAGACGAATTATCCAAATATACTTCGATTTGAAAATCGTATTGACCTTCACCCAGGGAAACAGTTATTGATCCATCATCTTCAAATAAGGTTTCACTTCCCCCTTGAATTTCATCCAGGTTAAACTGATCTGGTCCGGAAGATTGCTCTTCTTGTTTAATGATAATTTTAATGATATCACTCATAATATTATAAATGTTAAAAATTACGGTTTGTAGTTTATATGACTGAAAATATTGGAATATCAGAGGATTAGCATAAATTAATAAAAAACTGAGAAAATGATTTTTCTTTTTACGTAAATCTTGCGAGACTTCCTGAATAATCAATCCATGTATTCAGGGATATTTTCTAACGGAAAAAGGGGGGGGAGGCTATTTGCGCTTTTATAGTTAGTTTATCCAAACGAAGGAATGGCTATTTTCATTGATCGCTGGGAAAAAGCCTACCCCCAAAAAAATGAGCCACCCCAAAGATGGCTCACGTTACACATGAAATAATTGAATGTTCAATTATAAAACTACTTACAAATAAATTCTGGTGTTTTCTATATTATAAGGTTGCTGGTAAAGATTATTTGGGTCGTAGTTCTCATATTCATTTCAGTACGATTCTCATTTGTATTCTCTTGTGCGAAATTGTTGAATGGTCGAACTTTTTATAATTTACACAATCGATTGATATTTCCCTAATTATGGAAATAAAACTACTCGTTTGGGCAAAAGAATTAAGCTATTAGAGTTAGTTGTTAGTTACAAAAGTTGTAATACTATTGGGTGGCAATTCATATAAAAATGCTTCTATACTTGGTATAATATCCACAGCCTCTTGTGTTTCCAGGTTTTTAGTGCCACTTGTTATATATGGGGTAACCGAAGTACTGTTGGTTCCAGTAATAATGAATTGCTGTTCTTGTGTTTGGTCCGATTCGTTTATAGCTATAATAATGGTTTTCCCTTCACCAGAATAGGCACTAACAGAAATAAAATTTTGCGGAGTTTCATCTGCATCGATTCTTTTATAACCAGGCCTTATGAATTTTGAAAAATTGGCCATAACATAGCCTCTTTTTGTTACAATTCCGTTTGATGTGCCTTGTTCCCCATCACCTATAAAGCCATAATAGCG
>JAGQVA010000287.1 GCA_020438265.1 Bacteroidota bacterium | reverse complement strand
GGTCAGGCCCATATTGGGTGCGTCGGATTTGGCTCTTTCAGAGATAATCTCAGCGGCGGTCTTTCCTGTAATCGCCCAGTGGAGTTTGTTCTGAACGGTTTTGTAAAAAGTGAGGGTAAGCGTTGATTTGGAATCGTAATCAATGCTGCACTGGGCGTAGATATCGGTGATTTTCTGATAGAACCGGCGTTCGCTGGCCCGGATTTCGCGGATGCGTTCGAGCAGTTCGTCGAAATAGTCTTTGCCGAAACGCTGGCCTTGTTTGAGTCGTTCGTCGTCCAGGACAAATCCTTTGATGAGGAATTCCCGCAGGACTTTGGTGGCCCAGATCCGAAATTGGGTTGCTTCGTAGCTGTTGACGCGATAGCCTACGGCGATGATGGCGTCGAGATTATAGAAGTTGGTATTGTACTTCTTTCCGTCATTGGCAGTTATTCGAATTTTTCGAATAACTGAATCTTCCTCTAGTTCTCCACTCTTGAAAATCTCTTTCAGGTGGTAGTTGATGGTTTGTACCTCTACACCGAACAATTCGGCCAGTCGCTTCTGACTGAGCCAGAATGTCTCATCTTCGTAGAGGATTTCCACTCTGATTTTACCTTTGGGGGTTTGGTAGAAAATGATGTTTGCTTCTTGCATGGTTGTTTTCATTAAAATCCCAACTCCTTCAAATATTCCTTCATCTGGTTTTCCACCTCCACCAATTCTCCCTTCAAGTCCTCAATTTCCTGTATGGTAGCAGGAATATCCACGGGTTCTTCTTCCTCAAAAGTATCCACGTAGCGAGGAATATTGAGGTTAAAGTCGTTTTCCTGAATCTCTTTGAAAGTAGCGCGATAGGCGTATTTGTCCTCAATCACACGGCCTTCTTCTCCTTCGCAGGGTTTTCCGTCTTTGAAGGTTTGATAAGTAGAGAGAACGTGTTGAATGTCTTCGTCCCGAAGTTTGTTTTGATTTTTCCCCTGGGCAAATTCCTGGCTGGCGTCGATAAAAAGCACATCTTTATTATCTCCTTTGGCTTTATTGAAAATGAGGATACAGGCGGGAATACCGGTGCCAAAAAAGAGGTTGGCGGGTAAGCCGATCACCGCTTCCAGTAGGTTTTCCTCAATCAGTTTTTCTCTGATATTTCCTTCCGAGCTTCCGCGAAATAAAACCCCATGCGGCAAAATCACGCCCGTTCTTCCGATGTCTTCGTAGGTTGTTTCTACCATGTGGCTGATAAATGCATAATCCCCTTTAGATTTTGGCGGAACACCCCGATGGAATCTCTGGTGGGTATCAATGGCTGCATTCTCTGCGCCCCATTTATCCAGCGAAAAAGGTGGATTGGCGACCACGATGTGAAACTTCATCAGGCTATCGCCTTCCAGCAATTTAGGAGAATTGAGCGTATCGCCCCATTCAATCTGGGCGTTATCCATTTCGTGGAGAAACATATTCATCCGGCATAAAGCCCAGGTGCTACCGTTGATTTCCTGACCGTAGGGAGAAAAGTTTTGACTGCCTACTTCCCGGGCCACTTTGATCAGGAGAGATCCACTACCGCAAGCCGGGTCGCAAATCCGCATAGCAGGCTCCGGGGCCATCAGTTTGGCTAAAAGGGTGGAGACTTCTCCGGGGGTATAAAATTCTCCGGCTTTTTTCCCTGCATCACTGGCGAATCGGGAAATCAGGTATTCGTAAGCATCGCCAATGATATCGTTATTGTCTAAGTGGGAAGGCTGGAGATCCAGTTCAGAGAAGTCAACCAGCAGGTTTTTGAGGCGTCGGTTTCGGTCTTTGGTCTGCCCTAAATTGGCTTCGCTGTTAAAATCGATATTGCGAAAAACCCGTTCTAATTTGGTACGGTTGGCGTCTTCCAGATTTTGCAGGGCAATATTAACCAGTTCGCCCAGATTGGGCTCATTTCGTTTTTCATAGAGAAAATCAAAGGTTGAGTTTTCAGGGACAAAAAACCGCTCATTGCGCAAGGCCCTTTCCACGCGCAGTTTTTCCCCATTATATTTCTCCTCATAAAATCGCTTTTTATCCTTCCAGACATCAGAAAGATATTTGACAAAAAGCATGGTCAGGATATAGTCTTTATACTGGGAGGGATCAATGACCCCTCTGAAGGTATCGCAGGCTTTCCATACGATATTATTAATTTCAGCTTGTGTTATTTTGGCGTTTTCCATATTACGTTGTGATCATTTTTTGTACTGCTCCGAAGAACAGATTTTTTTTCTTTTCGATGATTTTGTCCATAAGGGCTAATTCCGTTTGATGCAGTTCATACATCCCTGCGATGGTTTTCTGTTTATCCAGCGTTGGCAGAGGAATTTTCAATTCTCCCAACTCTCCTTTCCTGATAGAAGGGATACTGCTTCCTGCTCCCAGAATCTGAAATCTGGCCTGGGTAACAGGAAGGTTTAGAAAAACCGTCAGATATCCTGGATGAACCCTGGAAAAATCAGGTTTTATCACAAAGAAGATAGAGGATGCAATCATGGGGCCTAGCTTCTGCTTATATTCCCAGGCAAAATTCCGAAACCCTTTACCTGCCAGCAAGATATCGCCATCTTTTAGCAAATTCTTCTCAATTTGCGGATTGGCAGGTAAAAAGCTTTCAAACTGACCATTTAACATACCTCTCTCGTCAAACTGACTCACCTGCAAATAGGGTATATCTCCATTTTCTGCCGATTTATGGTAGAAGCCGAAGGAGATGTTTGTTATATGGGAGAGTTTTTTCAAATTTTTCTTTGTAGAGATTTTCAAAACAAAGGTAGTGAGGGTAATTTATTTTTGCAAAAAAATTTTTGTAGAGATTTTCAAATTTGAAAGGATTCTTAATATTGTGGACTATTTAATTTTGCTTAAGAAGTTGAAGAGAGGGTAATTATTTGGTATTTCCCTTGTCTTTTTCACATAACAAAATAAATCCCTCCTCAATGATAGAAGGGATTTATTAAAATCTTTCAATTTTCTTTTACGATTTCACAACCCCAAATGCTCTAAATACTCCTCATAAGTAACCCTTAAAAATCTCACCCCACTCCGCTCAATGTTAGGACTCCCTTGGCCTTCATACTGTACCCGCACCCCCGGTATTTTTATTTTCAAAAATGCATACATATCTCGCTTAAAATCCGCAATTACCCTGGCCCTATTAGTGTAATAAGCCCGATTTTGAATAAACCTTTGAGCACAAAGATAAGCCGCTTTATCAGCCGACCAGCCAATGTCCTTTTTCGCTCTACTTTTTATAATCCAGGCATTATCATGGGTTTCTCCTAAACGGATTGGGAATCCAACTTCCACAGGCGGAATTTCAACCCGAAAAAGCGAAAATCCATAATTCCCGGTTAAGACAAAACCAGTAATAATCGTAGTCTGCCAGTTAGAAGCAGTTTCTTCAATCTCAATAGAAGAAGGATCAACTATAAAGGATTGACCTTGGAGGGAAATATGCAGACAGAGGCATATCACCCAAAGTAGTTTTTTGCTACCTTTGACTATCATTTTAATATGATTAAGGGTTTCCGGGTTATGTTTGGCGACTGACCGGAAGCCCATTTTTTTGAGCTTTACTTTTGGAGAAAGCGCTTATCCATTTTATAATTTCAATTTACGCGAATTCGCGTAAATTTTACAAAAAAAATTTACTCTTTTGTCTGGGCTAAAGTAAGGCCTACTAGCATCGAACCTGAAGGGTGAGGATAGCTGGCGGCATAAATAGATCTTTGTTTCCCTTCAAAAGGATATTCAATATATACCGGAAAATTCAAGACTTCTTTTTTATCCATAGTCGATCTGAAGCGCAGCGACATTTCTTCAGCCAGAGGATTCCACGGGATTAAGCAGGTCAAAAGCCATATTATCCAATCCAATATTTTCCGTTCTTCTGCCAGAGATTCCAGAGAAATTTCATAAATCCAGTATGCGGTCATGTCATCGGGGAAAAAATTTATTTGAGGATTTTGACCACTTCTGACGCTTAGACCGGTTTCTGACCACTTAAAAATTCTGTTGACAAACAGAAGGTTTTGTTCAGGTTTGTCTGAAACGAGATCAATTCGTTCGATTAATTCATTTTTTCCAGGCAAAGGGTAATTTTCAATGGATGTATCACCATTCGCTGGCATATTCACTTCCCATCCTGGTATCTGATTAGACATCTTCGCTGTTTTTCTGGTTTAATTGCTCTATTTCCTCCTCCATCGCTTCCTTAATCACCTCTACCAGCCGCTCAGGATCAATATTATCCTGGTTAAACTGCTTACGTGCTGCTTCGGTATCATATTCCCGATTGAGGCTCTGGTAATACTTCTGCGCAATGGCACTCTTAATCAGGTATTTCATTTGAATTTCGCGACCTTTTTTCTTTTTCACAGATTAGGTATATGGTTCTTTATTAGTCCATATATATGTTTTTTCCGTGAATAAAACGAGGATAAATATAAGCGATTTCGCGTAAGCGGGCAATAAAAATGGCTTTTTATTTGAGAATAATTTAAATCTTGATAAAAAATACTGAAAACAACTCAATTTGCCAGACAATGTCTGGCGTTTTGGATTTTTATAATAAAAAGTAAATAATCTGCCATAATGAGACCATGACAATTTTCCAGACACTGTCTGGAACTTTGAACATAGGGTAAATAACCGACTCATTACGGAAAAATTAGACTTACTCCCCCATCAAACCATCAGCTTCAGCTACCAATTGAGGCACATAATAAGTAGCAAATTTATAAATCGTCTCTGATTTAATTTCATCATACTGATGCACAAGTGAACCTCGAAAGTTGTAAATTTTATCGGCCAACGATAATTCGATATTAAACTTTGTTTTCAGTTTATAGGAAGCCTCAGCGATTTTCTCAATTTTTCGCTCTACCGACTCCTGGATCTCAATATCATCTTCATAATCGAGTAGAGAGACATTTACCAATAACTCACTCAGCCTGGCTCCAACTTCGACAATGTCATACAGATACTTTTGAGGATTCTTTGTCATAAATCAAAAGTTTAGTATTCTCCACCGCTTCTCTAAAATAAGGATTGCGAAACTTTTTATATCCAACTAAATCTACATTCCTTTCAAGTAGTTTTTCCAGATCCGTTTTTAAATCCAGAAATCCATCCACATAAGGAAATTCAGGATCGTAACTACCACCGTCATCAAAAGTAAAGAGAAAATCCACATCACTACTGACTCCAAACTCAGTTTCATCCAACGCAGAGCCGAATAACCATAACTTCGCTATGCGATGTTTTTGACATAGCAATTTTATATCTTTCAGGTTATTTGTAATGAGTGAAATCATACCTGAAATTACGAAAAATTTGGTGAATTCTTATTTGCCGATACAAAACCGGGAAAATATATTCCCCAACACCTCATCCGTCGATATCTCTCCCGTAATCTCACCAATATAATGCAGCACCGTCCGGATATCTATCGCCAGCAAATCCCCTGTAATCCCCATCTCCAGCCCTTGCTGGACTTCTTCTAAAGCCGCCGCTGCCTTCCGTAACGCTGTCAAATGCCGCACATTGCTAATCACCGCCTGATCAGGATCATGCTGGGAAAAGGCCTGCACGGCCTCTACCATGCGCTCGCGCAATTGATCGATGCCCTCGTGGGCTTTGGCGGAGATGGGCAGGAAGCTGCCGTTGGGCTTGTCGGAGACGAGGTCCGATTTATTGCCCAAAAGGATAATCTGAGCAGATTCGGGCAAATCAGCGGTTTTTAGATAAGCTTGTGCTTCTTCAAGGGTGTCGGTTTTTCTGTCGAAAATATAAATGACCAGACTGGCTTTCTGTGCCAGGGCCAGCGTCCGGCTGACACCTTCGGCTTCAATCTGATCAACGGTTTCACGCACACCTGCCGTGTCCATCAGTCGAAATTCAATCCCCTGAATCACAATCCGGTCTTCGATCACGTCTCGGGTGGTGCCAGGAATGTCGGAGACGATGGCGCGGTTTTCATTGAGCAGGGTGTTGAGAAGAGTGGATTTGCCGGCGTTGGGTTTGCCCATGATGACAGTAGGAACGCCTTGTTTGATGGCGTTGCCGAATTGGAAGCTGTCGATCAGGGAGCTTAGGCGCTCGGTGATGCGGACGACTAGTTCGGATAACTGAGTGCGATCGGCAAATTCGACGTCTTCTTCGCCGAAGTCGAGTTCGAGTTCGATCAGGGAGGTGAAATTGAGGAGTTGTTCGCGGAGGTCTTTGAGTTCGCGGGAGATGCCACCACGCATTTGGTTCATGGCGAGTTGGTGGGCACCGGCAGAGGTGGAGGCGATCAGATCGGCAACGGCTTCGGCCTGGGCGAGGTCCATCGCTCCGTTGAGGTAGGCTCTTTGGGTGAATTCACCGGGCTGGGCGAGTCGGGCGCCTTTGTCAACGAGGAGCATCAGCACTTCGCGCAGGATATAGGGACTGCCGTGGCAGGAAAATTCAACTACGTCTTCTTTGGTGTAGGAGCGGGGACCGATGAAAATGGCTGCAACTGCTTCGTCGAGTATTTCGCCATTTTTTAAAATATTGCCATAATGAAGCGTATGTCCGGCGGCCTTTTCCAGATTGCGGGAAAACACTTTTCCGGCAATGTCAATGGCCTCCGGGCCGGAAAGTCTGATGACGCCGATGGCTCCAGAACCTGCCGGGGTGCTGATTGCTACGATGGTATCGCTGTGTAATTGCATGGTGCAAATATAAACATGCACGGAATGGGTTTAACATATTTTTTCTTTCTCATTGCGCCGCTTTAAAAAACGGCGCAATGATATAGAACCTGTCATTCTGCCGAATGACTATTCTTTTATCACCAGGATAATCCAGAATCAGGCTTTTGCGCCGTTTTTTAAAGCGGCGAACAAGGG
>JAGQVA010000286.1 GCA_020438265.1 Bacteroidota bacterium | reverse complement strand
TATCAGAAACCTATCTGGCTTTTGCCAAAGCTTTGCTGCGTAAAGGTGAATTTCTCGAAGCACTCGATTATTTTCAGAAATCTCTTGTAAGTAATGCCCGAAATTTTGATGGAACGGAAATGAATGAAAACCCCTCTTATGAGGACGTCATTAACCCGCAAATTATTCTGGAAAGCCTTACGCTAAAAACACAGACTCTTTTCAGTTTGGCGAATAAGACAAAAGGCACTGAAAAAACGGCATTATTAGAGGCCGCACTAAAAACCGCCTCAACGGGTACAGAAGTAAGTCATCATCTTCGCCAGGCATATAAGGTGGAGAGCTCCAAGTTGCACTTGATCGACCAGACCAGACCTCTGTTTGAAACTGCCATAGCTATTTGTGATGAATTATTTAAAGAAACGGGTAAAAATCAGTGGCTAAATCAGGCTTTTCAATTTTCGGAGCAAAGTAAGGCGATTGTTCTTTTTGAAGCTGTAAAAGCCTCAGGAGCCAAAGCATTTGCAGGAATTCCCCAGACTTTATTGGAAAAAGAGGCGACCCTCAAAAGAGAACTGGATTTCTATACACAAAAGGCCTGGGAAAATACTGATGAAGCCTGGGAGGAAAAACGCTTCCGGTTGTATAATGATTATGAGGAATTTGTTACGCGTTTGGAGAAAGAATATCCGGAATACTACCAGCTTAAGTATGATGCCAAAATCAGTGATGTCGCCAAAACTCGTTCTTTGCTAACCCATAATATGGCTATGATATCCTTTTTTCAGGGCGATCAGTCAACTTATATTTTTACATTGACGAAAGACAATCTGGACATTAAAAAAATAGAGCCAGGTTTATTGGAAGAGGAAAAAATAAAGGCTTATTACCGCCATATCAGTGATGCGGGCAGTAAGGAAGGCAGCTTCCATCTCTACAGTCTGGAATTATATGAAGCGCTGATTAAAAAGCCTTTGGCGGCTCATCAACATATAGACAAGCTGATTATCATTCCTGATGGGCTATTGGGTTATATTCCTTTTGATTTATTGCTAACCGAAAAACCTGAACTAGCGGAAGACGCCTGGGATTATCGCAGATTTCCATGGCTGATCTATAAATACCAGATTTCTTATGCATACTCGGCTACTTTGCTGAAGGAGAACATTGACCGAAAGACTACTTCGAGTCTGCCATATATAGGCTTTGCTCCCAAGTATGAAAACTCCTCAGCGAAACTGGCTATGCTCAGTCAGGATGGTTCTTCTTCAGGATTTCGTGGGCGAGGTTCAGTAGAGGGATACTTCGATCTTCCCGGAGCAAGGGAAGAAGTCCAGGCAGCAAACTCCATTTTTGATGGACAAATATATCTGGGGGCAGAAGCTACCGAAAGGAAAATCAAGGAACTCAAACAAAATGCCTCTATTCTTCACCTGGCAATGCATGCCACAGTCAATGATCAGAACCCCCTTCAATCGAGGCTTATCTTCTCCCCGGAACCGGATAGTAGTGAAGATGGAATTCTCAATGTATTTGAGATTTATAATATGGCTCTTAAGAGTCAACTTACCGTTTTAAGTGCCTGTAATACCGGGTATGGGGAAATCCGAAAAGGAGAAGGAGTGATCAGTCTTTCCCGGGCTTTTATGTATGCTGGTTGCCCGAGTATTCTGACTACCCTTTGGCGAGCCAAGGACCAGACCACTCAGGATATCGTTTCCGGTTTTTTCCGGAATCTGAAAGAAGGGAAAAACCGCGCTGAAGCATTACATCAGGCGAAACTCGATTATCTGGCTTCCGCAGATCCGCTTAAAGCGCATCCTGTTCACTGGGCTAATTTTGTGCTGATTGGGAATCCTGAGCCTTTGGAGGAGGGTCTCCCTCTCTGGATTTGGGGATTGATTGGAATAGGGGTTGTGTTAGCAGGTGGCGTTTTTCTTTGGTTAAGAAATAATAAATTTCCTTCATGAAAAAATCCGTTATCCTCCTCCCCTGGCTGCTACTGACTATTACCCTTCATGCTCAACCTGTCTCTCTGGGCCAAAATATCTTCCCTCTGCAGGAAGAACACGCTCACGGCTCTACCCTCGTCCAACTATCCAATGGCGATATCCTCACCGCCTGGTTTCAAGGAAACGGTGAACGCTGGGCCGATGATGTTCGCATTATGGGAGCGCGTTATTCGACAAAGAAAAACCAGTGGTCGGCTCCTTTTGTCATGGCTGATGTGCCAGAATTTCCGGATATCAATCCCGTCTTGTTTCTCGATGCCAAACAACAGCTCTGGCTGGTCTGGTACACCGTCATCGCCAATCAGTGGGAAACTTCCCTGCTGAAATACCGCACCAGTACAGATTATTTACAGGATGGCCCTCCCAAATGGTCCTGGCAGGATGTGATTCACGTCAAACCCGGAGATCCTACAGAGCGGGGAATGAAGGAGGACGACAAATTTGTCAAATCAGTAGAAGAACAATTTCGCGCTCATGCAGAAGATTTGCTCAAGAAAGGAAGTTCTCCAGAGCAGTTGGAACAATGGTTTCGGTTTAAGGACGATATTCTGTCCAAAGCTCGTGGGGAAGACATGGTTCGTCGGGGAGAACGGTATCCTTATTTTCGGAGAATGGGCTGGCAAACCAAAAACAAACCCTTTTTAATGGGAGAAAGGATTCTTTTGCCCCTGTATTCTGACGGATTGGAAATGTCGCTGTTTGCCATCACCGATGATTATGGTCAGCACTGGAAATTTAGTACCCCACTGGTAGGCATTGCCAATATTCAGGCTTCGGTAGTGAAGAAAAAAGATGGAACCCTGGTGGCCTATATGCGGGACAATGGTCCGCCTCCCCAGCGTCATCCCATGTCTTATTCCCAGGATAATGGTATGACCTGGAGCAAAGTAGAAGACAGCCAGTTGCCCAATCCCGGATCAGGATCAGATGTGGTTACCCTGGAAAATGGCCATTGGGTGATCGCCTATAACGACACCGAAAAAGGGCGCCATTCACTGGCAGTTTCGCTATCGACAGATGAAGGAAAAACCTGGGCTTTTACAAGACATTTGGAGCGAGATGAGAGCGAAAAACCTGCAACGGGAGCTTATCCGGCGATTATTGCAGGAAAAGGGGGCAAGATCTATGTAACGTATAGTTATACCAAACCAAAACCTGAAGGAGGTAAACTGGAGAACATCAGGTTTATGGCGATTGATGAGGGGTGGATTAAGGCGGGGAATGCCCGCAAATAGCATTGTGCCGCATTAAAATGACGGCACAATGATGAAATCATATAAATGCTAAAGCTGTCTTACCCTGAAAAAAGTTGACCTTTTTGAAGCGAAAATCTTATGTCGAAAAAAGGAAAAAACAACTCAAATCAAGGTCGGACATTACGCAAGCGCCGAATATTTAGCGAAACGTTTAAACAGACTCGAGTCAAAGAAATAGAGTCAGGCTTGGTAAAAGTAGCCGAAGTAAGTAGATTGTACAAAGTGCATCCATCGACGGTTTACAATTGGCTCTATCGGTACTCAAAAACGATGGTCAAAGGCACGATTCAAGTCATTCAAATGGAAAGTGAATCTCATCAGAAAAAGTTGCTCTTAGCTCAAATCAAAGAACTGGAAGCAGCCCTTGGTCGGAAACAGTTAGCCCTGGACTACCTGGAGAAATTAGTATCTTTGGCCTCGGAGGAATTTGGGGTAGATCTAAAAAAAAACTTCGCCACTCAGTCCTCGATCACTTCCACCAGCAGCGAAAGAAAGGAGGATATAAAATGAGTGATCTCTACCGGATTGCCGGTGTGAGCAAACAGGCCCATCAGCAATATATGGCCCGTTTTTCGGCCAAAGAAGACCGCAGTGAGCTCTATCTTCAGATGATTGAACAAGCGCGGCTGTTACATCCAGCGATTGGCCTTTTGAAGATTTATCATCTCTATCAACCCGAGGGCATTGGACGGGATGCTTTTATAGATTTAGCCACTCTGGCTGGTTATGCCCTGGAAAAGCCCCTTCCTGCCAGTTGGAAAGGAGGCCGAGTCATCCCTTATCAAAACCTCCTGAGTGGAAAAATCTTTGATGATATCCACCAGGTCTGGGCCACCGATATTACCTATTACCGAATCAAAGAGGTGTATTACTATATCAGTATGATCATGGATCTGTATAGCCGGAAAATTCTGGCTGCTTCGGTGGCCGATTCGCTTCATGGCATTCATAGTCTCAAGCTATTGAGAAAAGCCATCAGAGAGGCCAACCTACCCAAAGATCATACCCTGATTCATCATTCTGATAAAGGAACCCAGTATACAGCCCTGGCTTATACTCAGCTCTTGAAAAAGAAAGAGATTGGAATCAGTATGTGTAACTCTGTCTTTGAAAATACTTCGATGGAAAGATTAAATGGAATCATCAAAAATGATTATCTGCATCATTGGCAGCCCAAATCTTTTTCCCATTTGAAGACCTTGCTCAAAAGAGCCGTTAGTAGGTACAACAACTGCCCGCATGGACAGTTGGGACATAAAACCCCAAACCAATTCATTCAGAATTTGCCAAACGTTCCGCTACATCAAAGAACGAAATTGAAGGTCTATACCTCCAAAATCCCTAAATATCATGACCCTAATCAGTTAAATTTATTTGATCAAAACCTATTTATTTCTTAACTAAAAAGGTCAACATATTTCAGGGTAAGACAGCATATCGAATATCGTTAATCTTCAATCGTATATCAATTCTTCTATTCTCCTATTTCAACTTATTATAAACCATCCACCACCGCTCAGGAATATCATCTGTCTTGGCAAATTCATAGTCCTTTTTGGAGCAGGGCACCAAAACGGTCTTGGGTTTCTTCTTGCCGATTTCTTTTTGAAAAGGCACTTCCATCCACCAGCGGCCTGTTGTGGGATGCTCAAAAAAATTGATTGCTTCTATGCTTGCGTGAAGCCTCACAGCGTATTTGCGCAGATTGCTGCGGTCCTGTGCGGGATAATCTTCCCGTTTGCTATAAAATCCGTCTACAAAATACCAGGCGAGCATGGACGCCAGCAGAGCTGACTGATCTCTCACATCTTTTTGCCACAAAAATTCACTGATGCTAAAGGAACTGATTCCATACCCCAAACCTGCATATCGTGCCAATCTACAAGCTTCAATGGCGGAAAAACCACCTGGTGAAGGAGTAACTACTCCTGTGCATTCGGAAGACCTGATAGCAGAAAGATCAAAACTCACCATATCTGCTGTGCGCAAAGCGGGTTCGGCTTCTTCTATCCGCTGATGCAATTCTCCGTAGCGAATAACAAGGAAATCCAGATCTTTTAAGGTTTTTCGCTGGCCGTCAGACACAAAATAGGACTGATAACCCAAGTTCGTGTAGTTAAACAGATAATTGGGCTGATGAACGAATATTTTATGATTAAATGAATAACGATCCAGCGTAATATCAGAATCTGCCGCATCAAAACGGCTGTCAATATGCACGTATTCAATGGATTTTTCCAGATTCTCGTAGGCCATATACTGACCGTAAACCATATCCTGTGAACCGCCCAGTAAAATAACCGTTTTCCCTTCCTCAAATATAACGCCCAGCACATAAGCCATCATTTCATAAAATGCCTCGGATGAGGTTTTGGGCTTTAAGTTACCCATATCCATAACTCTGGATGATTTTCCGGGAATGGAAAGCTGGTATAATTGATCCCGAATTTTGTCAACGCCCTTGAACGATGACCCTTTGGGGTTTCCTTCCGGTTGGTCAGGGCAGCCAATCAACAAAATATCGGCGCCTTTCCAATCGGGATGATCCTGTGAAAAAAGAAACATATCCCTCCCCCATTTGTCCGGAAGAAGTTCTTTTTTTCTTTTTAAAACAGTTCGGCTCGGTTTCTGAAAAAATACTGATAAATCCATAAAGCGGGCTAAAGCTACAAAACGATATCTTTATTTAGCAGGGCAAAATCAATTTTTTTTACCTTTGCCGTCAAATAAAAAATTTATGATCCTAATTACAGGTGCTACAGGATTTTTGGGACAACATTTGGTCGATGAGTTTCTCGCTTCCGGCTATGAAGTAAGGGTGCTGGTGCGAAATGCAGCAGAAAGAAATCTTCCCTGGGGAAAACTGGTGGAAGTGATTGACGGGGATATCCTGGATGTATTAAGCCTGGGAAAGGCTGTAAATGGGGTCGATGCAGTGGTTCATAGTGCCGCAATGGTGAGTTTCTGGCCAAAAAAGCGGGAGGAACTCATGAAGGTAAATGTAGAAGGAACAGCTAATGTGGTAAATGCCTGCCTGGATGAAGGAGTCCCCCAATTGGTTCACGTGAGTTCTATCGCTGCAATCGGAAACAGCAAACATCCCGAAGAATTTGTTACAGAAAATACTCCCTGGCTCCCGGAACACGCAAATTCAGGTTATGCCCTTTCCAAACGAAAAGCCGAAATGGAAATTCATCGAGGAATCAGTGAAGGACTTTCTTCAGCAGTCATGGTCAATCCAGGCTTGATTATGGGAAAGGGAGATTGGACCCAGGGAACCCCAAAGATGTTTTCCGTGGTGGACAAAGGACTAACTTTCTACAGCCAGGGAATCGCAGGAGTAGTTGGGGCGGAAGATGTAGCCAAAGCCTGTCGCCTGGTATTGGAAAAAGAAACCAGTCATGGAGAACGATTTTTGCTTGCTGCTGAAAACATTCCCTATCAGGAGCTTTTTCAAAAAATCGCTAAACATCTGGGGAAAAAACCGCCTTCCATTCGCATACCTAAAGGATTGGCTTTATTCGCTGGCAAAGCAGCGGAAATGGCAGCCCAAATTACCCAAAACGAACCGTTAATTTCCAGCGAAAGCATGCGTAGTGGAATGAATACACGTCATTTTGATGGGTCA
>JAGQVA010000285.1 GCA_020438265.1 Bacteroidota bacterium | reverse complement strand
TTGATTTCAATGGAAAGGAAATAATCATAAAAGGCAATCGTAAAAGGCCCCAAATCACGTGGATCGCGGGTAATCAATCCCTTTAGCACCAGATACAGGTCGCCAAGGGTATGAACCAGTCCCCGCTCCATTGCTTTCCGCAATTGGAGAAGTGTGGTTACATCAGCGGCCAGGCCGTGATCGCGAAAATGATGTGGCAGGCTTTCAAACATTGGCTGTTGGCTTTTGGCTGTTGGCTTTTGGCTGTTGGCTTTTGGCATTAGGCTGTTGGCATTTTTCAATCGCCAATTGCTAACGGCTAAAAGCCAATAGCTATATCTTCCCTTTTATCCTTTCAATATCTTTTTGAGTTTTCACAAGTACACCCATACCTTCTTTTGCCTCAATCTTTGCCAGCGCACCTTCAAGATCAAATGAATTAAGATATTTCAGCCAATTAAGCAGCTCTCTCGTCGCCGGTGCGCGTTCTAATCCCAGTCCTCTCAACTGATAAAACAAAGACACACATTTGTTTACCAAATCCTCATCTGCTTCCGGGAAATGCTTAAAAACAATCTTTTTCATCATGGAAGCATCGGGAAAAGAAATATAATGATAAATACACCGGCCTTTAAAAGCCGTTGGTAATTCCTGCTCCCTATTACTCGTAATCACAATCGCAGGCATATTCGCTTCATCGATCTCCACTACCCTACCCGATTCAGGCATAATGAATTTTCGGTGGCTCAGGGCATACAACAAATCATTCGGAAACTCTCTGGGTGCTTTGTCAATTTCATCGATTAACAAAACAGAATTGGGAGAAGAATAAGCCATCGCTGCTGCTCCCATAGCTACATAATCGTCAAGATTTTCTGTGTTTCGACCACTTGTTGAAAGGGGCGTAAGTCCTTTTTCTTCCCGCTGCGCATTGAGCACTTCCACCTGAGAATCGCGCAGATATTTCACATGATCAAACCGCGCCACAAATTTTTCCACTGTGCTCTTCGAACCAACCGGATATACAAACAGTTCCAGGTTCAGCGATTTAGCATATTGAATGGGAAGTTCCGTTTTACCTGTACCGGGTTCGCCCTCGATTAATAGTGGCATTCCCAGTACCCTGGCCATGTGAAAAGCCTGTGCCAGTTGGTCATCACACAAATATTGGTCGGAGCCTGTCCATATTGAAGTTTCAGCCATAAGTGATTTTGTCTTGGACGAAATTAGGAAAATATTAGCTTTGTTAGTGAATGAATAAAATTTGTGCATATATTTTTACCATTGGGGTACTTATAACCTTATTTCCCCAGTCCTTGCTCTATGGAATCAGTCCTGAGAAAGCCATTTCCAAAGGGTTGAAATTTTGGGAGACAGATCAGGCTGATAGTGCTGTTTATTATTTTGAAATAGCCAGAAAGGAAGCTATCAAAGTTAATGACTGGGAATCCTGGGTCAAAGCATCTGAAAAAATGGGACGGACACTTACAGACCAGGGAAAATTTGACAGGGGAAAAGCTGTTCTGGATAGTGCGATTATGGTTGGGGAGGATAAATTGGGCAAAGATCATCTCGCCACCCTTAATGCAATCAGCCAACTGGGAATTTATTATCAATATTTTGGGGAATATAAAAAAGCGTTAGACTATCATCTTGAGATTCTGAAAATTTTGGAATCTAATCCCAATACCCATGATACCCTTTATGCAGGCATATATGAGCGGCTAGCTTTGGATTATTATTTTGTAGAAGAATTTAACGAGGCTATTGATCATGCAAAAAAAGGCATAGAATTGCTTCGACCCCACGTTTCACCGAATAACCCCAAGCTCGGTATTTTTGAAAATCTTCTGGGAGCTTTTTCATCAGAACAAGGGCACAATGATGAAGCATTGCTTCATTATCAGAGAGCTATTGATATATTTCTCACCCATTACGATAGCAGTAATTCCAGAATTATCGTCATGATTGGAAATATGGGAAACCTGGCTATGGATAAAATGGACTATCAAAAAGCTTATCAGTATTTTTCTTCTATGCATCCCTATATTGACCACGCACCTATCCTTACTCAATCTATTAATTTTTACAGCACAGGTTTGGTTTTAAATCTGATGGGAGATTATGAGCAGGGAACCATGTACCTGGAGGAGGCAAGAAAGCGAATCAGTACAGCTCCAGGTGCCTATCAGCCACAATTAGCTAATATTGAATATGAGCTGGCTCGTGCATTGACAGAGGCAGCCGATTATGATAAAGCCATTATTCATTTAAATAAATCTCTTGAAATCTTCCAAAGCCTGGAGGAAGGATATTCTTCTGATGAAAGTAATTGTTTGTTGCTGCTTGGAATTATTCTTCATGAGCAAAAAAAATATAAACCTGCCTATGAGAAATTGGTTTCTTCTCAGAAAGTTCTTATTGACTTGTATGGAGAAAATCACCCCCAGGTTGCAAATAGTTATTCTCTGATTGGGCAAACCTTGATTGAGTTGAAACAAGTGGAAAAAGCCAGAAGCAATTTTCAAAAAGCACTTAAAATCTATGCGGAAATGTTGTCCCCCGATCATCCTTATTATAATGAAACATTGGTTGAACTGGCTATTACATATCGGGTTGCGAAGGATTTCCAGCCAGGAATTGACCTTTGCAAGCAAGCAATCAAGGCATTAACTGATGAATCACTGGATCCGGACAAACTTACTCCGGGCCAATTTTCCCCATACTGGTCAATTACAAAAGTCGATAAGGTGCTTTCTGAATACGCTATTCTCTTAAAAGAAAAGTATAAAGCAGAAGGGGAAGTCAACGATCTGCAAAAAGCTTCGGTCCTGTTTCAGGAAACACTCACCATTCTGGATAGTATCAGGCAGACCTTTCAAACTTCGAGTTCCAGAAGTGAAATTATCCGTGAATATGATTATGTGTATGAAGAAGCCGTCGAAACGGAATTTTTACTCTATCAGGCGACAAATTCTCTGACAAATCTGGAAAAGGCATTTTCCATCGTGGAAAAAACCAAGTCGAGAAACCTGATTGAAGCTATCTGGAAAAAGGAATCTATCAATTTTGCAAATGTGCCTGATTCTATTCTAGAAAGGGAACGAATCCTGAGAAGGAAGCTCGATTATTATAAAACCCAAACTGAAAATCCAGACGCAGAGTTGTCCGGTTCTGAAGATGATTATTACCGCGTTCATGAGGCTTATCAAACCCTCATGAAAAAAATCAAAGTCAACTATCCGGAATATTACAATCTAAAATATCCGGCAACTCCTCTTGCGGCAAAATCCCTTTCAGAATCTATTCACCCCAATCAAATTGCTTATAATTATTTTTGGGGAGCTCAACATCTCTATATCTTCAGGCATTACCAGGGAAAAACTTCCTTTTATCAGCTTAGATTAAATGCAGAATTTAATTCATGGTTAAATGATTGGCTCAATTTTATCACTCAACCTCCAAGAGAAAATCAACAACTACCTCTCACGCTGAGCGCTTCTTACCAACTTTATCAGAAACTACTTCCCGATCTTCCCGATTCTGTATCTAATATTCTGGTTTTCCCCGATGGAAAACTCGGTTATTTACCCTTTGAAAGTTTGATTTCAAGGAACCCGGATCAGGAAACAGATTTTCGGAAACTGGCTTTTCTTGTAAAGAATCAAAGTGTGATTTATGCGTATTCAGCCAATTTATGGGCGGAGTACAGGAATTTATCTATCAATATTCATCAGCTGAAATATATCGGACTGGCGCCTACTTTTGCTGCGGGTCAAGCAAACATTTCTTTAACAAGGGGCAAAACTTTTGCTGAACTAGATCCTCTGGTTTTTAATCAGGATGAAGTAAAACGTGGGGCATCATTATTTGATGGAGAAGCTTTTATCGGAAGTCAGGTGCACGAAAGCCTGCTTAACCACAATATTCACCAAACGATCCTTCATTTTGCTACTCATGCCAAAGTAGATCAGGACAATCCGCTCAATTCGCAATTATTTCTATCTCCCCCCAAACAAAATGTTGAAGACGGTATTCTTTATGGATATGAAATCTATAATCTTCATCTCAATAGCCCACTGGTTATCCTCAGTGCTTGTGAGACTGGGGCCGGAACTTTTCAGCGCGGAGAAGGAATCATGAGTTTGGCCAGAGCCTTTCAGTACGCAGGATCAAAAACGATTATTAGTTCCCTCTGGCTGGCTGAAGATCGGGCAGCATATAAGATTATTACATCATTTTTGGAAAAATTGAAAGAAGGGAATCATAAATCGACAGCCTTACAAGAAGCCCAACAAAACTGGATTTCCGAATCTGACAATTATTTTTCTCATCCTTATTTCTGGGCAGGTTTTGTGAATATTGGGGAATTGAGCATAGATAATACGACTCCTGTTAGTTATTATTTTGGGGCGACAGGAATTGTGTTAATCATTGGACTATTGATTTTTTATCTGAGACCTTCCAGGTTTTTGAAACCTGGAAGGTCTGATCATAATAAAAAAGGCCGCTCCGTTTAGGAAGCGGCCTGCAACTCGGGAGCGAATTTCGCTCCCACCTAACCATGGGTACCTTTCTCAAGGGTACCCGACGCCTGGGAGGCGCCACAACACCACATTACAACAACTACTACACAACTACTCTAACTACTCATCTACTATTTACACCTAATAACCTAATCTATTTCTACTTCACTTTTATGCTCTGGTTTCTATATTAAAGATGGTTTTTTCTCTAAAAATCCATAAGAAACCGCTGTTAATTTCTCTGATATCTCCCAAAGTTTTCTTGCATCTTCAGCATTCAAAGCCTGGGATGGAATATCTGCTTCTTTGGGATGGGATCCCCGCATTTCCATGAACCCGTTTGGTCCATAATACTGCGCGGGTTTAGCATCCGGAGCTGTCGCCGCAAAGAGTTGAGGTAAAGCACCTTTCTCTGCTTCCTGAACCAATTTCATCATGAAATTGTTCATAATAAACCTGAAAAAAGGGCCAAAATCCGAGGCATTCGCCAAATTGGTCTTCGATCCTCCGGGATGTGCAGCCAAAGCAATTGTTCCTGCTCCCACTTCTTCCAATCGCCGCTGTAACTCAAATGTAAACAACAAATTCGCTAATTTACTCTGGCTGTACGCCCCAATCGGAGAATACTTTTCTTCACTCATCAAGTCATCAAAATTCATTTTCCCACCATTCGCCGCCTTACTCGATACATTCACTACTCTACTTCCCGGCGTACTCAACAACTTATCCATCAACAAACCAGTGAGGGCAAAATGTCCCAGATGATTGACCCCTAATTGTAACTCAAAACCTTGCGCGGTTTTCCCTTGCGGGACTGCCATTATACCGGCATTATTCAAAAGAATGTCCAACCGATCGTATTTTTGGTTGAAATCATTCACAAATTGTTTTATCGACTCCTGGTCCGAAAGATCCAGCTTCATCTGTTCAAGGCTTCCTCCTTCCAATTCAGTGGTGATTTTATCAAGTGCTGCCCTACCCCTGCCAAGGTTTCTTACTGCCAATATAACTATCGCACCTTTGCGAGCCATTTCCAGTGCTGATTCAAATCCTAATCCGCTATTGGCTCCGGTGATAATGGCCACTTTGCCACTAAGGTTGGGTATGTCTCTCGTTGTCCAGGTCTTGTTTTGCATTTCTTTTCGTTAGTTCTTTTACGCTATAAGTGAGCGCTTGTTCAGTTATTAACGAAAAAAATTTTATACGGTTACAGATCTCCAGGCAGTGCGGAATACTTCGTCCCAGTCATCCTCACGAAGATTGCATTTTCCGCTTAATTGAGCTTTGACGAGAAATAAGAGAGGAACAAAGCTGAAAGTCCAGGCGAGTTTAAAGTGAATAGGTTTGAAAATTCCCTCATTAGCACCTCGTTGGAAGAACTCCGCTAAAGGTGCGTAAAGCGCTTCAATCTCTTGATTATCAAACGCTTTTTGCATGGAAGAATGGAGGTAATGCTCGATAAACCAAAGCTCCTGAGGGTGCTTTAGGGTATAATTGCGAATATTTTTCCAGATTTTTTGAAAGCCAGGTCGAATGGGATCGTTGGGGTGAAAATCCTTAAGAGCAGCTTTCATGAAGTTGGACTTGGTCCGAATGAAAAGCTGGTTAATCATGCTATCCTTATCTTTAAAATATACATATAAGGTAGCTACACTCACCTGCGCTTCTTTGGCAATTTTATTGACTGAGACTTTTTCCAGACCAAGCTGATTAATCAGCTCAATGCTGGTATCTACTACCCGTTGGTATTTAATCTCGTCAATTGTACGCATAAGGCAAAAATAAATGATTGCTCACTTATATGCAAATGTAGAGACGCGATTAATGTCGGTATGTGTTTACCCCGTCGCACGGGGCACCTTCCCCTCAGGAGGGGAATCCCGCCAGGCCAAGCTATACAGCTTCGGAATTATTCTACTGAAGGTAGAGACTTTTTAAGGCGAATGCGTTGTCTGATGCTATGGCCTGCGCGAGCCAACCTTTTTAAGGGGGCGACGCATGTGCGAGGGGGTTATATAAGTACAGGGTTACCATTACGGCGTCATCGGCGTCCCCTTCGGGTCTTCGCTCTGAAACGGTTCATGCTGATAGGTATCAGGCGTTACCACAATTCCTGTTGATAATTTCATAGGCACATCACCTCCAAACGCCAGTTCCACAAAAAATGCAGTATAACCACTTTCCGGCTCGTCAACTGAAATACGGTAATTGCCGTTTTCATTGATCTCAATTTCTTCTGATTCATAAATCCGGCCAACTGCATCTACCCGAAATACCCTTTCTTCAGGATTGGTCGCTTTCCAGAGGGTAAGAGAAGCGGGGGAAAATTCTGATTTAGTTTGAATCACGATCTCTCCATTTTCCACCGACC
>JAGQVA010000284.1 GCA_020438265.1 Bacteroidota bacterium | reverse complement strand
CTCCAGAATTTGCTCTTCCACTCTCAACCATTCCTGGCTGGCGCGGTCATTCTCCTGAAGCAATTGACGGGTATTATTTTCACTATCCCTCATTTTCTGCTCAATTTCTCTTTTTTGAGCTTCTAGTTGAGCGAGTTCATTCTGGATACGTTCCTCTTCAGTTCTTCCGGTTGGAGGCTCGTTATCATTAGAAACAGTACCATTATCACGATTTGAGTCAGCGACATCATCGAGGAATAATCCACCACCTTCTCCAGAATTATCATCATTATTCTGAGCCATTTGAGCATCTCTTTCCTTTCTTTCCCTCTCCCTGTCAGCTTCAGCTCTTTCCTGAGCCAATCTTCTCTCTCTGGCTGCTTCTTCCTGCGATCTCAGGCGCGCCATTTGCTCTTTTAATTTATTGATCTCCTCTTCCTGGGCGGCTCTTTCTTCAGCAGCTTTTTTCTTTGCAGCTGCCAGTTCATCAGCTTTCTTTTTAGCTTCAGCTTCCTGCTCCTCTTTTGTTTTGGCAGGTGGCTCATTCTTTATTGCCACTGTATTATCCGCTTTAGGAGTAGGATCCTGGCTTCTGGTAGCTTGTTGCTGAGGAGGATCTTTTTTGACTGGCTGGGTATTTGAAGCAATCGGATCTTTTTTAGCTACTTTAGGATCCGTTTTAGGTTCTTCTTTTTCCGCAGTTTTGGTTTCAGTCTTGTTTTGAGTCGTGGTATTATCAGCGATTGGATCGCTGTTTCTCACGGTATTGAGTGCAGTCGCATTATTACCATTGCGATTGCCTTCAGTATCGAGAAGTTCATTATTGAAAATCTCAACCTGGGCGTAAGTGTTCTCGCGGTTACCTTCACACTCAATATTAGGCTTAATCTCAAAATAGATAGATTTTGGGCCTTTGAAGTCTGAGGCGTCCCACTTAACGTTTTTGACAATGTCAATGGCAGACTGTTTAAAACAGTCATTTTTCCCGGTAAGGGTCTTGACGTTCAACACATAACCTGAAGGATCTATTTTGACCTCCAGATAAATGCGATCGTTTCCACAGCAACCAGTAACGTCTTTTAGTTGGCTGTAAATGTATCCCTTTACCGTATTCTTATTATTATTAAAAATAAAAGTCTTCGTGTCTGCTACCAATTTGGTAACGTCCACATCAGATGTTTGGGTAAATGACGGTAGTGAGATACCAAAGACCAATGCCAGAAGCAATAATCGGCGTTTCATAATCTCAAGAGTTATATAATTGATTCACACAATCGTGCGCAAGATGCGCAATAAGTTAGCTATTTTATAGCGGATTTTGAAAATACTGTCGGAAATTTACTTCAAATATCCGGTATTTTAACTTTTCCAACTATATTTTTTCCGTTCCTGATATGGTGATTACGGGCTTTATTTGGCCTTTTTGATTCACCATTTACAGAAACCATATCTATATCGTCTACAAATTCTTCTTCTATCAAAGCCAGGGTTTCCAGAATTTCGGTCAGGCTTTCGGCGGTAATCAGTGTTTGTCTGACTGGTTTGAAATGTGGAATACCTTTAAAATAATTGGTATAATGACGCCGCATTTCCCTGATTCCGGTAAGTTCTCCTTTCCATTTCACCGACATTTCCAGATGCCGTCTACAAACCTCTACTCTCTCTTTCAGGCCTGGAGGGGGGAGAATTTCTCCTGTTTTGAAATAATGTTTGATTTCCTTAAAAATCCAGGGATAACCGATAGAGGCCCTACCTATCATAACTCCATCAACCGGATAATTATTTCTAAACCACTCTGCTTTGCGCGGACTGTCAACATCTCCGTTTCCGAATATAGGAATTTCAATGTCCGGATGGGCTGCAACTTCTCCAATCATCGTCCAGTCTGCTTCCCCTTTATACATCTGCTTACGGGTACGCCCATGAATCGTCAGGGCCTTGATTCCGGCATCCTGCAAACGCAGGGCAACTTCCACAATTCGGATGGAATTATCATCCCAGCCCAACCTGGTTTTCACGGTAACGGGCAACTGGGTTGCGTTGACAATTTCCCTTGTCATTTCTTCCATCTTGGGAATATCCTGTAGAATTCCGGCACCCGCACCTTTGCAGGCCACTTTTTTGACCGGGCAACCATAATTAATGTCAAGGAATTCTGGCTGAAGTTGCTCAACAATTCGCGCAGACTGTTGCATCGAAGCGATATCACTTCCGAAGATCTGAATTCCCACCGGACGTTCTTCGTCATATATGTCCAGTTTCATCACACTCTTCTCTGCACTGCGAATTAATCCATCAGAACTAATAAATTCTGTATAAACCACATCCGCCCCTAATTCCTTGCACAAAGCCCGGAAAGGAGGATCACTGACGTCTTCCATTGGTGCCAGCAAAAGAGGAAAATCTCCTACATCTACATTCGCAATCTTCACAGTTTTAATCGCTTCTTATTTATTAGATAGTATAATGCAGTAATTTCCACAAAGCTACAAACAAATATTTATCCAAATGCCCGAAACCAGCGTGGAAACCGCTGTAAAACCGAATATTGTCGTAAATTTACAAATTATTCGACTTATAGGGCGTGAATACCTATCAATTTATTAAACTGCACTCACGGGAAAACCCCGGATTTTCCATTTTTCTCAGCCTGGTTCTATACCTGGTCGGTATGGTAGTTATCCTGCCACTGACCGGAATACTCATTGGTACCGGATATGGTATCTCATTAAATGATGTTTTGAGTATCATTGGAGGAGATTTTTCCGTTCATCCCCAATCTGAAACTATTTTTCGTCTGTTTCAGGGAGCAAACCAATTGGCTACCTGGGGATTGGTTGGGGTGATTATGACTCACCTTCTGGGAATTTTCCCCCAGGTTCTGGGACTAAGGAGTCAAACTCCCATTCTGGCTATTGTTCTGGCTATTTTTCTGTTGATGATCAGTTTTCCTTTAATCCAGCTTTTTCATCTGGATCTTTCCTTTATGGGTTCATGGGGAGAAAGCATGATGGCGCAGGAGGAAAAAGGTCAGGAAATGCTGAAAAGGCTGGTTTTAAAAGAATCAACTTCTCAGATTCTCTTTAATATTCTGGTATTTGCAGCCCTGCCAGCCATTTGTGAAGAGATTTTTTTCAGAGGTTTTTTACAAACCCAATTATATAAATGGGTAAATCCCCATTTGGCGGTTTGGATAGGCGCTTTTATCTTCAGTCTTGTCCATTTCCAGGTACCGGGTCTTCTTTCACGAATGGTACCGGCAGTCTTATTGGGTTACTTTTTTTATAGTACAAAAAATGTATTACCCTGTATCCTGGCTCATTTTTTCTATAATGTACTTTCCATTTTATTTACCTATGTTAGCGAAAACAGCCTGGTTTTTGAACCAAAACCCGGGGAATTTCTTGCGATCAGTCTGGTTTCCCTGATACTGACCGGCGCTGTTGCTTATTGGTATGTAAAAAAATATTCCCCTGAACACCCCCATTCAGAATCCGCTCATGAATAAAAACCTGATTCAAAGAATAGCCACTGCCCTTGTTGCCGGCTCTGTTGTGATTGCCGCCATTTTTTTCTCCCCGTATGGGCTATGGGTTTTTGCCTCTGTCGTAGCTGTATTAAGTCTGAGAGAGTTTATTTATCTGATGAAAGTACCAAAAGGTTACCAAAGATTTGCGCTGATCGGAGGAATTCTTATCTGGTTACTGGCTTTGGCAGAACTCCTGGCAGAAAATCTGAGCGAAATCCCTCCTTCAGTCTATTTTGTGCTGGCAATTCTGATTTTGCCCTTTATGGTTATTCGCATGCTCTTTGACAAAAAAGTCAGCCAGCCGGTACCTTTATTGGGCAATATTGTCCTGGGATTTGTCTACTGCTTTTTACCGCTGATTCTATTCTATAAAATCTCTCTTCCTGCCATATCCAGCGAATATGATCCTTCTTTGCCACTGGGAATTCTTCTTCTTACCTGGGTACTGGACTCCGGCGCCTATTTCGCAGGCAGATGGCTGGGAAAACATCCCCTTTTCCCGCGAATCAGTCCTAAAAAAACGTGGGAAGGTAGTATTGGGGGAGCCGTTTTGTGTATTGCTTTGGGAGTATTGCTGGAAAAAATGCTTCCTGCGCAACCATATAACTGGATCGTCATTGCAGCTATCATTTCTGTCTTCAGCCAATTGGGGGATTTAATCGAATCCATGTTCAAACGAAGCATCGAGATTAAAGATTCCGGAAGTCTCCTTCCCGGGCATGGTGGAATGCTTGATCGATTTGACGGGATATATGTCTCAATACCATTCCTATTTTTGTATTTTTCTTTGCTTTGATTTCCAAATATTTCAATAAAAATAAGTTTCTATTAAATGTTTTTTATATGTGACTTTAATGTTTGAAATCTCAATTCCCTTTCCATAAATTAGTTGCCTATTTTTCATATTGAACACAATTTTTAAAATTTAAAAGGACAACTCAATTATTATTATGGCAAATATAAATGCTGCTGCAGCACACCAGGCAAAGCCCTCGCCCTATGATTCTTTTCTGGCCCGCTTTAATGTAGCGGCAGATATTATCAATCTGGATCAGCGCTTTCGTGACATCCTTAGCTCTCCTGAGAGAGTAATGATCGTAAACCTTCCTGTAAAACTCGACGACGGGACTACCCGCGTATTTGAAGGTTACCGTGTGGTTCATTCTACTGTAATGGGACCGTCAAAAGGTGGGATTCGTTATGCTTCTTTTGTGGATCTTGACGAAGTTAAAGCCCTCGCTGGCTGGATGACTTTCAAATGTGCTCTGGTAGGCCTGCCTTACGGTGGCGCCAAGGGAGGAATTACCTTAAATCCCAAAATCAGAAGTACTGATGAACTGGAAAGAATTACCCGGGCTTATACCCGTGCATTGAAAGATGTATTCGGAGAAGATTCAGATATTCCCGCTCCGGATATGGGAACTGGCGGACGTGAAATGGCCTGGATTTTCCACGAATATTCTCGTACCTATGGTTACACTCCTGGTGTAGTTACAGGAAAACCCTTACACCTGGGTGGTTCAAAAGGTCGTATTCCTGCAACAGGATGGGGAGTTATGCTCACCTCTTTACTGGCAGTTGAGAAACTGGGTAAAAAAGTAGAAGAATGTACCTGTGCTGTTCAGGGATTTGGAAACGTTGGAAGCTGGGCTGCCAAACTTCTCTCCGATGAGGGAATGAAAATCGTTGCAATCAGCGACCACACAGGAGGTTATTATAACCATGATGGCATTGATGTCAGAGATGCTGTAAAGCACCTCAAAGCTCATGGAACACTTGAAAGTTATCATGGTGCGACTCCTTTTTCCAATGAAGAGCTACTGGCCATGGATGTAGATGTGCTGGTTCCAGCTGCGATTGAAAACGTGATCACAAAAGATAATGCCAACGATATTAAGGCTCGTTTGATTGTTGAAGGTGCAAATGGTCCGGTTTCCTCTGATGCAGATGCTATTCTGGATGAAAAAGGAATGCTTATTGTTCCCGATATTCTGGCCAACTCTGGCGGGGTAACCGTTTCCTATTTTGAGTGGGTGCAAAACCGTCGTGGACACTATTATTCTGAAGAAGAAATCAGAGACAAAACAGCTCCGATTCTTTCTGAAGCTTTTGAAAAAGTCTACAACACTCACAAAGAGTACAATTGCTCTATGAGAATTGCAGCTTATATCGTAGCGATTGAGAGATTAGCTACCGGAATTGATCTGGAAGGTAATTACTAGTCAAAAGATAGAATTCTCAAAACAGAGTCTGTCTCAAAACGCTAAAGATTTAACACTGAGTTACAGAGATAAACAATTGATTTTCAATCTCTCTGTGTCTCAGTGTTTTTTATTAAATGGCCCTTTTGATACAGCCTCGTTTTTTTTGTTTTATATTCGGCCATGAAATCCATTCAGCATTTTTTACTCTTCCTGGGAACGATCCTGTTTATTCCCTTACACCTTTCTGGCCAGATATCCTATACTTCTGCTTTTTATCCGGCGGCAGGAAATCCCGGAAACTTCAACACAACCCAGGATTTTGAAAATCTGGGCTGGAATACCATTCTTTTTCCCGGCCTTTCAACCAATCAATGGTCAGGCGACGAATCCATTCCTTTTGGTTTTTCCTTTTATGGACAACCCGTTTCTATTTTTAAAGTAAGTGCCAATGGTGTTTTGAATTTCAGTCAGACAGGAAATAACCCTCCCGGAGCGAATACCTCCATTCCCGATCCTGCTTTTCCTGATTTGTCAATTGCCTGTTTTTGGGAAGAATTTACCACCAATCCTCCTACCGGAAGTAATGATTTTGTGTATACCAGAGTTTTTGGATTTCCTCCTTTCAGGCAATTATGGATCAAATGGTCTTCGTTTGAATGGGGCGTTGCAGATTTTGCCTATGTCGCGATTGTTCTGGAAGAAACAACCAACAAAATTTATCTGGTAGATATGTATAGCAGCACCAACAGCGTCCTGACTTCATCGACGGCAGGTTTGCAGGAGAATAACAGCAATGGAGTTATGGCCGGGAATAATATCCCTTTGGGGGCTTTGGGGCCAGCCAACTCTGATAATCAGTATTATGAATTTGCCCCTTATAATGTACAACCTCTTGATGTAGAGCCTGTCTCGGTTATCTATCCGGGCGAAATTGGCTGCGGATTAAATCAGGAAGCTATTTCCTTTTCACTGACTAATATAGGACAGGGACAGGCTATGGGTGTTGAAGCATCTTTTTCAGTAAACGGAGGACCTTTTTCCAGCAAAGAACCCATTCCCGGCACTCTTCAGCCAGGCGATACCATCAATTATACATTCAATACCCTGGCTAACTTAGGAGGAATTGGAACACATACGCTGGCCATTGCTTTGAATCTGAATGGAGACGGAGATCAGACGAATGA
>JAGQVA010000283.1:6662-6900 GCA_020438265.1 Bacteroidota bacterium | reverse complement strand
TCAATTAGACCTTCCAATTTCAAAAAAATTGGAAGGTCTAAATCTAAAAAAATTAGGGGACTCATCCTGTTGGAGAGTCAACCCTAACCCTTGCTCATTCTTTACTTTAACCTGTTGATACAAATATACTGCGATTTGGAGCCTTTGATATGGCTTTTTGCATGAATGGTCAATTTTCCATCGCGAACTGTTCATCCGGCTACCTCAATCAGAGCTTTGTTTTTCCAGAATTCCCCGA
>JAGQVA010000283.1:0-6652 GCA_020438265.1 Bacteroidota bacterium | reverse complement strand
TCTCCCGGGTGATGGCTTTACGCGCTTCAGCATCTTCGTTTTTCCGGATTCGGATATTCATAGCAAAAAAGTAGGTTTCTGCTTCTCTTTCGACCCAGCCAATCAACCAGCCTACTTCAGGGCCCGGCATTCCGCCCCAGCCGGTTTTAAAGCGATAATGGTAGGTATCGGTTTTCTCCTGCGTCATGATTTCCCTTACCGTATCCATCGATTTGCGGGTAAAGGGCAGTTCGTTTTTGTATAATTTCACAAGGAGATCAATTTGCTCTTTGGCAGTAATTCTCAATCCTCCGGTTAACCAGGCCATATCCGGCGGCCCTCCTGTATCCCGGTTTCCATAGTTCATCGTATCGAGATAATGCTGAAATTCGCCTGAATCCATTCTCCGTACCAGTTCCTGATAAACCCAAGCGGCTGAATACTGCATCGCTTCGCGAAGATTCAAATCCTGATTCCAGGCTTTTGACCAGCGCTCTACTCCATCCCAGGGAATTTTGGTTTCAGTGTCTGAAATAGTTCCTGCATCCAGAACGATCAAAGTATTGAAGACTTTAAAAGTAGATGCAGGTAAAAAAGCAGAATCAGCTCTGGGTTTATTATAAACTGTCCAGGTGTTGGCGTTTAATTCATGCAGCAAAAAACAACCTTCTACTCCGTAAGCGTCGAAGTATTTTCCCCATTCGGGTTTGATTTGGATTGAAGGCTCGTTAGAAACATCTGTATGAGGTTCCGCATTTCGCTCTCCACAAGCAAAGGCCAGGATAATTGGAACAAAAAGAATCAGTTTTTTCATTAATGCTTTATATTCCCATGAATTTCATTCAGCAACATAGCCAATCTATATCCCGCCCTGGCAAGCTGCTTTTCCACGATTTCACGGCCCGTTTCCATGTATAATTCTGAAGGGCTATCTCCAGGTTGGATCAGTTGATTTTCCCCACTTCGAGTAACATATTGCGTACCCATAAATACAGCATTCACCGCTAATTCATGGCTCTCCATTGCCCAAAATGTGGGTTCCAGGCTATACAGATTTTCCAGGGAAGATTCGGGATGAGCAATCATAATGGTACTGACCATTTCCTCAAGGGCAACAAACCCTTTCCTCCCCAACGGACGATCCAGCTTGCCTTTTTCTTCCCAACGATCGAAATATCCGCAGCCATCATCCCAAAGCATGTGAAGATTTCGATGTTTAAAACTTTTTAAAGAGAATTCATTCCCTCCACGATTTCCTTCCGGGACATCATCATCATACATACTGGTACTATGCAAAGGCTGGTGAAGATCTCCTACAAAATGGACCAAAAAAGCCAGAAAACGCGCTTTTTCAAGGGAAACAGCATCTTTAGCAGTCAGTACCTGACGCGCCTGATTGATAGCCCAAATTACATCCACTTCAGGTTTTGCATTCTGCGGGAGGGCTAAACTATCCGGATTGTAGGGGATATTGGTATAATGCCAGGAACTATAAGCATATATACCCTGCTTTTTTAAGTCATCAGCCCAGGTGGAACATTCAATAAATGTTTGGGTATCAGGGTAATGTTTATCTAATTCTTCTACCAATTCATCCACCCAAACCCTCGTTTCCGGATTCAAATGCTGATAAGCAATGGCTGCTATGGCCATGTGACCTGTATCCCACCAACCATAACCGGCCAGCGGAAACATGATCATAATCAACAGTCCAAACAGACTAACATGATTGTTTTTCATTAAATAGCAGTTACGTTAAAAATTGTAGGGAAAGGCTCGATAAGTCAGGGATTCAAGAGAGGTTGAATAACAAATATACAATAAGTTTTGAGGAATGAAATGTGCAATCCTTTTCTTTTTTATCAAAAAAGTGCTAATCTATTCAGGAATTCCAATCAAATATAAGATCAGCGTAGGACCATCTTTGTTTTTATCAATATCCCATTGATACCCTTCCGCTCCTTCCAGTTTTTCTACCATTGCCTGCATTTCCTTCACCCGATAAGTTCTCAGCACAGATACAACTCCATCCCACATCACGAATAAAGGGACAATCGGAATCAGATAAGTAAAAATGATTCGACCTAATTTAAAAGGTCTGATAAAAGGCGTGACCAACAGGACTGTAACCGGAGAAAGTAAATTTTTAAGAAAATCAGTCGGTATGCGGTCCTGCGCTTCAAAAATCGCAATCGGGGCTTTCCTATCAACGGCATTTTGTAAAATCTGCTGTGCCTGTTGCGGACGAAAATGATGAAAAGAAAGAAATTGTGTTCGAAATCCATCCAGTTTCGCTGGTACATCCAGTGCATTTACTGAATTGGGTTCATAAGCATACATTTCCCCGCCTTGTTCTACGGCTGCTTCAAAAGCCGAAATATTAGGATAATAGTCAGTAAGCGTAATTTTCAGCTCAGGGATTTCCTCTTTAAGTGTTTTTGCAACCGTCAACAAACCACCACCGCCACCGGAAGCCAAATCTATAATCTGTGTTTTTCCGGATTGTTTTACTGCCTGCGCAAGAACAGGAGCAATTCCTTTATAGAGATTAAACTTATTGGACACAAACTGCAAAAAATCAGTCCCATAATTCCTGATCTGAGTTGGAAACCAGGCAAAATCTTCAAATTCAAATAAGTGTAGACGTGGCATGAGGACTAATTTTTTTCATATATCTTATATCTCCCCCCATCAATCAACCGGTATCCTCCAAATAACATCGGAAAACGGTCTTGCAATCTGGGGAAATAATCATTGGGATCAACAATATATTCCGGCGGATTCTCGCTGAATGCGATATAAATTTCTTTGTTGGTTTCCATTTTGGAAATCAATTTGAATCCATCCGGTTTTTCAAATTCAGGAAATTTGTAGAAGACAATTCTAAAGTCAGTATACTTATTGGCAACTGTGGCCCCTAATACCTGATAAATTTGTGGCTGGTAATCCATCACCCAGATTCCATTCTCAATTTTTCGCGGCGGAGAAAATCCATCCAGTATGCCTTCTCCGGTCAGTGTAGACAAATACCCTCCATGGAAAATTTTATATTCTGTAGAAGGTTTAAAAGCATTTGGCATCAGGTTGGAGACAATCCCCCAATAAGTAAAATACTGATAAGCCGGTACGGCCAGAATCAAAATTACAAGGATAATTCTCAGGCGATAAGCCAGATTGAAATCAAATATTTTTCCTGCATAAAAAGCCAAAGGAGGCACCATAAGGATGAAATCAGCCAGCTCCAGGCGGCGAATCTTAAAAATCAGCACAAAAATGACTCCGACAAACCATACTGCCATGGATAACTCCAGGCTCCTGATTTTAGTGATATAGCTAAAAAAACGAATTCGGAAATGAAAAAAACCAATAATTCCCAAAATAATAACAGGAGCCCATAAAACGCCCCAGGCCAAAACAGAAGCCAGGGTATCATAATGGTAAATTCCTGTAAGCCTGATATTTATGCGGTCCAGGTAAAACAGAACTCCTACATCCCAAAAGTCTTTGAATGATTCGTTGAAAAAAAGAATTCCTGCCAGAACCAGTAAAACAACTGACATCCCTCCTACTAAAGATAAAAACTCATCGGCCCGCGATTTTTTCAGCCAGACATAGGCGATCAACAATCCCAAAAGGATGAACACGGCCTTGTACGTAGCCAAAATGCAAATCATCATCCACACACCGGAGCGAAACATCAGACGGTAATTCGCCCATGGATCTTCTCCCATTTGTGAAAAAGCGTGGAAAGAGATCGTTATTGGCAGCAACACAAATAATGAAGCGTTCACTTCCTGCGCATACCACGGGAGAGAAACCATGAGGGCAAAAAGCAAAATTTTCAACCCTATATAATTGCGGAAAATGCGGTGTTCAAGGATGATTCCATTAAAGTAAATAGCAGAAAAGTAAATATATACACATGCTGCAATTCGAATAGCCAGCAGCGCATACGTTCCAAAAACTTTGACGAAAAAATAATAAATCCAAACCATGACAGGCGGACCGGCAAACCAGGCATCGGTATACAGGTTTCCTCCCTCTGCCAAACGCTGTGCGACCATCAACAAAAAGGACTCCTCCGTAGGTAAAAAGTCCAGATTGAAGGTAGGCAAGCGGAGCAGGGGAATCAGTACCAGAAGAATTATATGGCCTGAAAGAGGAATATTTGTCAGTAATCTGAGCAAATTGGCTATTTAAATTATAATTTTACCCCAAATTAATACTTTCATCGTGAAGCCCGAAAAACTTTATCATCAGATTTCAAAAAAAGCGTCATTTCTTTGTGTTGGACTGGATACAGAACTCAGTCGTATCCCTTCACATTTACAAAAAGCCAAAGATCCAATATTTGAGTTTAACCGGCAAATTATTGAAGCAACTCATTCTTATGCCGTAGCTTATAAACCCAATCTGGCTTTTTATGAGAAATTGGGCCCTAAAGGCTGGGATAGTCTGGCCAAAACACTGGAAGTCATCCCCGAAGATATTTTCGTCATCGCTGATGCAAAAAGAGGAGATATTGGAAATACTTCCCGTCTTTACGCCAAAACCTTTTTTGAAACCTTCCATTTTGATGCCGTTACCATTGCTCCATATATGGGGAAAGATTCAGTCTCTCCTTTTCTCGAATTTGAAGATAAATGGGTTTTTCTGCTTGCGCTCACATCCAATCCCGGCAGTCAGGATTTTCAATATCATACTGATAGTGGTGTCCCTCTTTATCAATCTGTTTTGGAAAAGGCGCAAATCTGGGAAAAAGAATATCCCGGGCATTTGGGATTTGTGGTTGGAGCCACCCGTGCAGAGTCGCTTCAGGAAATTCGCAACATCGCTCCCCAGTCATTTTTACTGGTGCCGGGAGTAGGCGCACAAGGGGGAGATCTTCACTCGGTATGTCAATATGGAAAAACGGAGTTGGGAGGCCTGTTGATCAATTCCAGTAGGGGAATTATTTACGCAGGAGGTGATAGTGAAGATTTTGCCGATAAGGCAGGGCAGGCAGCAAAACAGTTGCAGGAAGCAATGTCAGCTTATTTTTAATCACTCTCCAATTCATCTACCAACCATTCTGCCAGCCTCTGAAGTCCATTGATATTATTGTCATAAACATGGATCGGAAACTGGGAAAAGTCCTTGGGAATGTCGCGTGCATGCTGCGAGATGATCATTACTTTTTTGCCTAATGTGTGAGCAATTCCCAGCTTATAAAACACGTCAGGGTGTTTATAGGTCAAATCTGCCACCAGGAGATCGACTTCATTGAGCGTTTTCCAGGTTTCATCAAGAACATTTTCACTGAAAAGCGCCTCCGCCTTAAGACTATTATAACCCAAAGATTTGAGGTTATGCTGAATATGTACCCATAACGTTTCGGACCAGTATGCTTCCAGTGGCATAATGATCAGGGAAGTACGCGGTTGAGGCTTAAAGTCCCTCTCTTTAAAGATAGGATTGACAGCGATATAACCTTCAGGCAGCGCTTCTGACGACTGATCAGAAACTTCCTCTTTCACCTGGCTTTTGGAGATACTGTAGGATGAAAGGTCCAGCTGTTCCCACAATAGATCCCTCACAATTTTGTGGATTTCATTATCCCCCCACATCATGCGCAGAATACCATAAGGTTCGTGGCCAGGAGATTGAAACTGAAACATCAGGCTGAAAGTCTGCCCTGTTCGTGCCTGGTTAATGCTGAAAAGCAGAAAACTAATATTGGTTTGATGTTCCAGATAACTTACTCGTAACTTTCGCAGCGATAAAGCAGGAAAAGTTTCCCCATGCACAGTTGACAAAAAGGCAGTTGGCGATTCTCCGTGGAGGTATTTGGTAGAAATAGCCGTGATTAAACGGATGACACGATCCAGAGAAAATTCACTCTGTGAAAAATGGAACATCTCGTGAACCATATTAGGCTCATCCTCACTGGGGCGTGGACGCGTTCGGGGTTTGATCACATATTGCTGATTGAACAGCAAGGTTTTGCGAATATATTCCCTGATTTCCTCATTCTTAAAAGTCGTTATCTCCAGATATACCGTTGCCTGTCGCTGTCCGCTGTTAAACACAATGGTAATATCCACCAATTCTCCTCTTACCGTGGCCGCGTCAAGATTCACACGGCTGACAATCCTTCGCCTCATTTCAAAAAATCGCCTTAGTCCCTTTTGTCCAATATCTGAATAAGGCTCTCCATCAAGGGTAACGACCCGAATGTTAAAAGGAGCACCTGCCAGAAAATAATTGGACAAATGATCCATCATCTGGATCATGATGTTTACCGAGATATTCTCGTCAATCAGAAAAGAATCGCTCCGGGTCCGCAAAATCTCCCGCTGAATGCCCCTGCGGCGGTTTTGCATCTGGCTATTGGATTGCCGGGCTTTGGCTTCTTCCTGTTGTTTGGCTAACTGTTCGGCTTCTCTTTTTTGCCTTTCTTCTTCTTTGCGTTTTTGCTCAGCCTCTTCCTCTTTCTGCTTATGTTCTTTTAAATTGAATAATAATTCACTCAACAGTTCTCTCTGAAACAGGGTATCTTCATCTTCAGGCTCCCAGGTCCCCAGCACCATCTCGCTGATACGACCGTTTTCATATTTACTCCCCGAAACGATGACATACTGCCCTTCTCCCCTGGATGATTCTTTAGGAAAACGAATATTCAGACTCACGCTTT
>JAGQVA010000282.1 GCA_020438265.1 Bacteroidota bacterium | reverse complement strand
AAATTTCTCCTGGGAGAAAGTTATGGAACCCTTCGCAATGCTGGCGTGATGAATTATCTGCAAGGCCGTTTGGGCATTTCCATGAACGGCGTCATTATGGTTTCTGCCGTTTTTGATTTGCGAACGCTGACTTTCCAGCCTGGAGATGATATTTCTTATGTGGCGAATCTGCCTACCTATTCTGCTGTCGCCTGGTATCACGATAAAGTGAAAAACAAACCCGAGTTAAAAGCTTTTCTGGAAGAATCACGCATATTCGCAAAAACCGAATACACTTTGGCCCTGATGAAAGGTGATCAGATTACGGATACAGAATTGAAAAAAATTCTTCCTAAACTTTCACGTTTTACCGGGCTAAGTGAAGAATATCTTCGTAGAGCAAAACTACGAGTAACCGAGCCGGAATTTGCTCAGGAATTGCTTCGTGAAGAAGGTAAAACTGTAGGTCGTCTCGACGGAAGATTTACGGGCATCAATCAGGATCTTCTCAGTCAGACCGCAGATTACGATCCGCAGAGCACATCTATTTCCCCCGGTTATATCACCGCTTTCTCGGATTATTTCTACCGCGAATTAAAGGTGAATAAAAAGCATTATTATCACACATCTGCCTACGCCCGTCAGGGCTTTAACTGGAACTGGCAGCGCGGTGGCAGCCGGGGATTTCCACGGTCAGTTAATACCGGAATTGATATGGCCGAGGCCATGACCCAAAACCCCAATATGAAGGTGCTGATTATGAATGGGCTGTATGATATTGCTACCCCGTTTTTTGGCGTGGAATATTCCATCGATCATTTGGAGCTGGAGCCAGAGATTAAGAAAAATATCATTATGACCTATTATGAGGCAGGGCACATGATGTATACGCACCAGGCTTCGCTGGAGGCTTTTAAGCGGGATTTTGTGGGATTTGTGGAAGGGAGATAGCAATTGGCCTTTAGCTTTTGGTTATTGGATGAGACTAATAGCCAAAAGCTAAAGGCTAATAGCCCTTATCGGATGAAGCCCCATTTGTAGGCCAGGGCGATGAGGTGGGGGGCGTTATTTGCGTTGAGTTTTCGCATCAGATTGCGTCGATGGGCTTCGACACCATCTTCGCCTCTATTTCTTTTTATGGCGATTTCTGTCGTTGTCATTCCTTCAGCAATCATTTGTAAAACCTCTTTTTCTGTCGCAGTAAGGTAAGGAGTTTCTCTATTTCCCGACATCTCTTCAGAGAAATCATCCCATGCTTCTGCAATTTTCCCTCTATAGTATCGCCTTTTATTCTTCACAATCCAACGAATAGCATCGAATAACTCATTACTTTCACAGTCTTTATGCAGATAACCATGGACCCCTATTTTGTGAGCCATTTCAATTAAATATCCCTCCTCAAATTGGCTCATAATCAAAATACGTACTTCCTCCACCTCTTTTTTGAATATGTTTTCCATGATATGCCTGGCAACTTTGAAGCCCGCATGTTCATTAGATTTAGTATCCTCCATCTGTAAATCCAATATCACAATATCGATCGTCTGAGGATTTTTATCTAAAAACGCGATTGCTTCTTTTGCCGAATAGCTTTTATTGACTACCTCGAAGTCAGATTGTTCATTCAACAGTCTGGCCATTGATTCAGCCAAAATCGTGTGATCATCTACAATCATTATGCGAATGGGGAGTGTGTCGTTATAGTTTGTCATAATAAGCTAGTTTTTACTTTGAATCGTTACAGGTATTTCAACAAAGATAGAAGTTCCTTTTCCTTTCACAGAATCTATGGTCAAAGTTCCTTTTAGATCTTCAACCCGATCATGGATATTTTTCAGCCCAATCCCGTCTGCTTCTGCCCTGGAATCAAATCCGATTCCATCATCTTCAATCGTAATAGAAAGGCAATCATTAGCTAATAATACCTGCAAAATTACCTCTTCTGCTTTTGCGTGTTTAACAATATTATTAATTGCCTCCTGAATAATACGGTAAGCATTAATTTCTATTTTAGAATCCAAAGAAATAGAAGTTGGGTTTTCCAGATAAAGCTTTATGAAAAGACCATCATCAAGAGAATTTACCTTTCCAACCATCTCATGCAAAGCACTAAATAAGCCGCCATCCAGAGAATTTTGTTTCATATCTTTGGATACTCTCCGAAGGTCTGTGTAAGCTTTATTCACCATATCAAAGATTCCTGAATACCGAATCTCGGTCCCTTCATCAAGCGTTTTAATGATATTCTTGAAACTCTCCATTTCTCTCCGCACCGCAACCAGAGTTGCCCCGACATCATCATGTAATTCTCTGCCTACTTTTGCCAAAACTTTGTCTTTATTCTCATTTTGCTTGGTCAAAAGCTTTTGTTTAGAATCTTCTATTTCAGCTAATAATTCATCCTCCCTTTTTTCTCTCAGCAGTTTTTGATATTTATTTCGCTGTATCTGGATATAAATACCGATTATAATCAAAATAGATAAACAAATACCTGCTCCGATCATTCCATTCACAAGCGTTTTCCTTTCCTGTTTTACTTTATCTAAATCATTACTAATTTCAACTTTATCTTTGGCATCCTGGAATCGTCCCCTGTCCTCGGACCTGGAAATTTTTTCTGCCAGATCTGAGGCCTCACGGAGAAAATTTAATGCCTCTCCCGTTCTTCCCAAAGAGTCGCAGGTATTAGCCAGATTAGTATTCAAAATTTTCAATAGAGTCGGCATCTTCTGGAAAGACTTTGACAACGACAATTTTTCAGCCTTTTGATAATACGATAATGCTTCCGTGAATTTTTGCTGAAGGAATTGATTCTCTCCCAGGTTAATTAATACTGCAAACTGGGATAAAGTATCTTTAAGGATTTTGGCCAGCTCAAAAGCTTTCGTATGATAATCAAAAGCCTCTTCATGATTTTTCAAATCATCATATAATCTTCCTTTTCGCAAATAAGTATCCAGCAGAAAATCTGGAGCTTCTACATCTTTCAATATTTTTTCAGCCTGATCCAGAAAAACCAGAGCTGAGTCATAATCATGGTTTGTACGATATACAGTAGCCAGCATATTACATGTGTTGGCATATTCATGTTCATTCTTTGCCATTGACCATAAAGGCAATGCCTTCCGAAAATAATAAATAGATGAGTCAGGCTCGTTTCCTTCATGCTCCAACCCTACTCTGTTATTTCGTTCTGCGATTAATTTAAACGTAGTTGCCAATTTATTATAAACCCTTGCGATTCTATCAGGCTTGCCCTCCTCTTCTCTTTTTTGCACAGCGTCTCGTCGTTGAACCAGCGCTTTCATATAAAGCCCCTCACTATCATAAACATCACCAAGTCTTGAAATGGTTGCTGCAATCCCTCCTATATCAAGATTATGTTTCCGCCGAAAAGTCAAACTTTTCTCAAAAAAATAAACGGCTGAATCGGTTTTCGCCTGATATTGATAGCCTAATGCTATTCGGGTTAACCCATCTGCTTCTCCCTTTGGATAATCTATTTCCCGAGCCATTTTTATGGCCTTATGTGCCAGATAAATGGCCATTATCGGGGCTGATTCCGCTGAATCCTTAGCTAACCGATTCAATTCATTTACAGAATCCTCAGAATTTGGCAAAAAATCAGGATCTCCTTGTTTCGCATTAGAAACCCGTAGCAAGAACGTACACAAAAAAAAGATTATCAGAGATGATCGCATGTTTTTTAGTTAATTTAAAATTTTAAAAGCAAGGTTAAAAAAAAATTTACCAGGGAAATTATTGTCAGGTAATTTAAAAAAGGAGAAAAGCTCTGTAATCCCTTTCTTCATCTGCAACGAAGAAAAGAATTTAAGAATTGTGATAAAAAATAGATTTGATTAGTTCGAAATAGAAATATGGACGAAAGAGTAAGGTTTTATACCCCTACTACCTTTTGCCCATAATTTAAACTAAAGAGACAAATTGTCTCAGATATACTTCCATGAGATGGAGGATGGCAAGTTTTACGTTGCCCAAAAACAGACAGGTTGGTTATATTACAAATCGCTACAAATGGTCTCCATTCATCGACAGTGTGTCCCTAAATACTACATTCAATATTATGTAAAAGGGATATTTTAATCATCCCCTGATTCGCCGGTTCTGTTAACCGTTACCCCTTCCCGGTCGTCATCTTCTTCCACTCCCTCTGTACAACCAACTGCTATCCCCAGGATTGTAATTACTTCTTCCGAGAAAAAAGAATCGGGATCTGGCCCTACTTTCTCCTTCTCGCTGAATTCTGAATCTGACAGAGTCGTATCAACCACAACCCTGATACATTCCTTTTTTTTAACCCCTTTGAGCAAAAAAGAAAAAGACTCCAGAAAATGTTGACGATTATTTGCTGTATGACCGACGTTGAGCCTGATTTCGTTTCCGGTAATATTATTACTGTTTGTATTCAGAATTTTATACCCTTTTCTAAGCGAAACTACAACAGATACTCTATAATCAGAGTCATCAACTTTCGTAATATGAATGAAAGGCTTAAACACCAACATATTTAGATTTTTTAAATTATTTTTTTCGAGGAAATATTATTGAGTACAACTGTAAATATCACATAAAAAATTTCAGATTAACAACGGGTTTTCAGGTCTATTATACCTACGGTTTTCCGTTAGTTCTCACTCATTTGGGGCGTAATCAGGATTAATAATACAAAATTCATAATTATAGCTTGCCCATTTACCCTCTGAACTTCTCCTTTCATTACTCCCTCTTTCAGGACCAACACTATTTGTCAAATCATTGTCTTTATCATAAACGAAATAAGAATTGACTGAATCAGGTTCCGGAAGATTTTCCATATTCATAATATCAGAAATATAATTATCAGTACTAATAATCAGTTTCATAAACTCACGATTTTCCCGCCAGTTATTCTGGATTTGAGATTGCGATAAACGAAAGTGACAATATTTCCCATCATGAACCCAGGCTTCATCTCCAGGATTGAGAAAAATGACCCGATCACTAAATAATTCATCCGAGGCACTAAAACTTGATGAAAAATAGAACAATGAACAATAGAAAGAATCTGCTCCCTGATTCACCAGTTTTAGAATAAACCGCTCTCCGGAAAGAAATTCAATCCGACCATCTTTTACAAAAACCTCTTCAAATTCTTTGGTAACCATATCCTTCTTAAAGATCTTCAATTCTACAGGGAGTTTTTCAGGTTTCTGCTGCGATCCTGGATGAATGCCTTTCTCTGTGGGCAATCTGTAGAGAAACGATTCCCACTTTCCAATATGTACCATATATTGATAAAGCATATTTAAAGCCCGAAGATTTGACTTTGAAATTAAGGGTACAATTGCCCGGGGATTATTGTAAAAAGACAATTTGTAATGAGAATCCATAATGTGTAAAATATATCCAGGATTCTCGTCCTCTTCAACAAATTGAAAATATGGATTTATTCCCTCAAGATACTCAGCTTCAAGTCTTTTTCTTGTATCAGAAATCTCCTCCTCATAACCAGCCTGAATATTGATACGGATTGGATTCTGAGGATTAAGTTCTATCTCACATGAATATCCTCTCGTTTTTTGCAAATCTATCCCTGCCGGGATAATAACTTTCGAGAAGGTACTGTAAACTGCTTCTATTCCGGTAATAAACACTCCTTTCTTATATCCAAACACTTTTACTTTGTGTGATGTATTCAGACCATGAATCTCTCCAATAGGCAATACCCATTTTTGTTTTGGGTTATAGCTGATTTCATATAATGATATAAAATGATCAATTGCTCCTCCTAAAAACGGCATATTTTTCATCCATCGCTCAGGAAGTTTATAGGTGCAGTGGGGAGTTTGGCTGTGAATCCCTCTCATAAAGTTTACCAGGCGGCTTTCCAGATTTCGATAGGAGATCCTTTTGTTTTCCATTAAAAATAATGTCAGCGAATAGGTAAAAAAACCAGATTTCCCAGCTTTAGAAAATCGCAGTTCCTTAGCAACTTCATCATCCTTACAAGCAGAAAACAGAATATGAGGGCTTTCCGGGATAATTTCAGAGATATCTTCTACGGTCCTTGCCTTTTCTTCAGATATCATTTCCGAAAAACAAAATCCTTCCCAGGCTCTTTCAGGAATCGTACCTTTTTCCAGTGATCTTACTGCATGTTGATTTCTACTAATATTCCCCGAATGACAGGAGTCGAAAGCCAGGACAATATGTACATCTTTTTTGTAAAGTGATGAAATCAAATAACTGATTTCTTTATCAGCCAAACAGGTATATTCTATTTTTTCAGGATACAGAGGCTCGCTATCATGGCATATCAATGATTCAAATTTTCTTCCGATTTCTACTTTGCTAAACGCTTCGATAGTGGTTTTTTCCTGTACACCATGTCCCGCAAAAAAGAAAAAAAATGTATCCCCTCCTTTTGCACTTCCTAAAAGATTTTTAAATCTTTCAATGATATTTACCCTGGTCGCCTCTTTATTTATGAGTCTGATTACATTTAATTGGAAATCTGTGCGACTATTAATGTATTTTTCAATCGCATCAACATCATTCACACAGCCCTTTAACGATTTGACATCTTTAGAATGATATTCATTAATGCCTACCAATAAAGCATAAAGATTGGGACGGCTATCTTTATTATTCATTTTGAGGGAGATTTGTTTAGGAAGCACGGAATGTTTCTTTCGGAAAGATAAAAAATTTTTATTTTCCAACAAATCTTATCACTCCCCTCTATTTGACCAAATAACTCACCGAGCAGAAGAGACGTCAAGTTCTCTCAAACACTCAAAAACCGCCCGATAAAAATCCGGATGAGACTCCCACGTCTGCCCTGTAACAATCTTTCCATCCCTTACTGCCTCGTGATCTGCGACATAGGTTCCCCCACAAGATTCCAGCTCAAACCGCACGTG
>JAGQVA010000281.1 GCA_020438265.1 Bacteroidota bacterium | reverse complement strand
TAGAGACAAAGTCCCCCAGAATTACCCTGAAAGCAGGCTTATCGGGCTGTACATAAGGCATCAACTGCTCATATTCCATTCCTTCGAGATCTGCTCCCCGCATCTCTTCCACTACCTCAAAAGGAATAACCTTATCTCCTTCCTGATAATCGCTTAACTTTAGCTCAGCATTTTTTTCAGGGAAATAACTACCCAAAAGGTCTTTAGCCAGAATTACGTTGACTGGCTTATAAGTATAAGGATTAAAGGTCGCTACCTTCACATAGGTAATATTTTTCCCTACTGCCAAAGCTGTATTGGAAGGAAGCGTCCAGGGCGTGGTTGTCCAGGCGATGAAATAATCATTCTCTCCGCCTTTTACTTTAAATTGCGCAACAACTGTAGTATCCTTAATATCGCGATATGTTCCAGGCTGATTCAGTTCGTGAGAACTCAAACCCGTTCCAGCTGCCGGAGAATAAGGCTGAATGGTAAACCCTTTATACAGGTATCCTTTGTCCCAAAGGCGTTTTAAAAGGTTCCATACAGATTCTATATAATTATTCTCAAAAGTGATATAAGGGTCATCCAGGTCTACCCAATAGCCCATTTTTATCGTCAGATCATCCCAGAGGTCTTTATACATCAGGACATCTTTCCGGCAGGCAGCATTATATTCCTTAATCGAAATTGTCTTCCCAATATCCTCTTTATTAATCCCAAGGCGTTTTTCCACCTGAAGTTCAACAGGAAGGCCGTGGGTATCCCAGCCTCCTTTACGCTTCACCTGATACCCTTGCAGGGTTTTATAACGACAAACCAGATCCTTAATAGTACGGGCAATCACATGGTGAATCCCCGGTTTTCCATTAGCAGAAGGTGGTCCCTCGTAGAAGGTGAAAGTTGGCTTTCCTTCGCGAATGGAAATACTCTTCTCAAAAGTTTTATTATCTTCCCAGAATTTGAGTATTTCTTTATCCAGATCCGGTAAGGAAAGGTTGCTATATTTTGGATATTTTTCTGACATATCTAAAGACAAAATCTTTTTTATCGTTTATTTTTGTTCAGGAAGGCCCTTTTTTTCAAAAATGAATGCAAATATAAGAAAAAGCCCTTTATTTTTTAAGCCTATATAATCGATTCTCATTATGAGTCATTTATCCCGTCTTGTATCCTTGATCCTGATATCCAGCATTTTACTCAGCTGTCAAATGAGTCAGCAGCTAAAAACGCACCGAAAAGAGCTTGATCGCCTTGCTTATAGCGAAAATATCAGCATGCTGGACAAATTTGATGGCCTTGCAGATGTAATGGCAAATGCGCTGGATGAAAGCCTGGCTTATGACAGTCCGTTGAAAACGTACAAATACGTCAATAAGTTTACCATCCAAAATCAGGATGCTATAAAACTTCTCACAGAAGAGATCAACGAGTGGCAAAATAATATGTCTCAATCTGAAAAGATCAAGTTTACTGCCAGATCGCTAACCAAACCTTATTCACGGAAATTGATTCGGGTGGTTCCTAAAGTACAGCAAACCCTTTCAGAAGGTGGTTATTCTCTCGGGCCGCTGGAAAAAGTCATTGTGCTGTTTAAGATTAAGCAGATGATTAAGGATAATTGATTGGTTTCCAATTAACCAGCCCGACTCAATATCTGATAAGCACTTATGGTACCTCCAGATTTTTCGCTTAGTCTGTATGCTTCGTTTATATTTTTAAGATAAACCGGAGAAACAGAAGCTGACATGATAGATATGGAAAGCCCCTTCGCCCAATCAATCAGTTGATCTACCCGGCTCAATTCTAATTCATTCAGATTGTCCAAACCGCACTGAATAGGGCTATTCACAGTTTGGTTGGATCGCTGATAAACCAGTGCAATGAAGCCAATATGAATCAAAATCTGATACATACGTGTCAGGCCTTTGCTCATATTTAATACAGAAGTTGTATGCCCGGCATCAGCCTTATCTCCAAAGTGGAGTTTCAGGTCGAAGAACATACCCGGGTCAAGGAATTCATCATGGATGATATCCAACTGGCGGTGTAAGGTAAGCATGAGAGTAATTGCCTGATGATTTTCCTGATGATTTTCAGATTGACTAAAAAGAGTCCCTGCACCTAATTGATTGGCGTTTTGTGCGGCAAATTGTTGGATTTCTGCTAATACAGAATCCAGCGAATTTTCAGATGAAACATAAGAAAACTGCAGACGAGGAAACGATGAATCAAAGCCAAATCTTTTCAGAATCTGATTCAATTCGATAATTACAGCCTCTATTTTATTTTTATAGGTCAAAACCGGCCGGGTTACATTCGCCACTTCCGTCACCAGATCTGCATAACGAACCGCCAGTTGCTCTTCCCAGATGTCAACCTGGCTTTTTTCTTCAAATCCTTCCAGAAGGCGCGCCAGCTCAATATGATCTTTGCCTTCTGCGACTGATAGCCCCATGAGGTTTTCTTCTCCCAACAAAGACACAAAGTGATTGACCCGTTTTTTCAGGGCAAACTCATCACGAAGGATTTTTTGATGATTTTCACGAATCTCACCCAAAAGATCAATCAATTTAACTTTCGTTTTTTTATGATCTGTTTCTTCACTTTCCCCTTCTGAAGCAGGGAAAAATCTGCGAAAATCCGGATCTTTTTTGAGAGTCTGCACCTCTGCCAAAACTGTTTTCAGACTTTCCAATTCCTCTGTTTTTCGTTTTAGTTCCTGTTCAAGGTCTCGTTCCTGGTTTTCACTTTTCTTCGCAGCCCAGTCTTCTTTTTCACTTAATGCTGAAATTTGAAGCTCAATCAGTTCCAATTCAGTCTTACATGTATCGATTTCCTGATCAGAATAGCCTGAGAACTCTCTCAGTTTATCACGGTTGGCTTTAGCCTCACGTATGGCTTCTTCGCATTCAAACAGTTTCATACGAAGTTCTTCTTCGCCTAATTTTTCAACCCTGGTCTTTAGCACTTCACTGCTTTCCATTTTTTGAATAGAAGTAGTCAAGGTGGCTTTGCTCTTTTGATGAGTTTCTTCCAAAGAGTCCAGTTTACCTCGCATACTTTCCCGGACTTCCGTTTTCTTCTCAGAAAGATCATGGAATGCCTGATCAAGGGATTGTTTTAAAGATTGGCGAATGGATTCTTTTTCCTGAATCTGATAGTCAATGGAAATTGTCTTCCCTTCCATCTCCTGAATCAAGGCATTCAGCTTGCGGTTTCCAGCCTGCTTTTGTTGCCGAAGTCGTATTTTTATCTGTTCAATTTCATAATTCAGCTTCTTTAATTCATTCTCCTCCTGCCTGATTTTCTGCCGAAACCGCTTCTCAAGGTTGAGTTTTCTTTTTGTAAACTGTCCCTCAATCTCCAGCCCATTTTGACTCAAAACTTCCAATTGATTTTCCAACTCCCGAAGCTGAAGTTGTAAATCCTGGTTGGAACGTATTTCAGGTTCAACCTCATCGAGATCCAGTCTGATCCCAAAAAATAATTCATTTAACCTTTCAATTTCAGGCCCCAGGTAAGGGTTTCGGAGTACTTCCGGCCTGCAAATTTTCCCAATTGTTTTTTCCCAATCAGGATAATTTTTTCCCAGCCAATCCTGAAAACTACCTCGTAAATCCGAGATTTCTGACTTTGATTGCGCAATTCGTTGGCTCAGATTCAGCACTTTTTCTTTATGCTCTTCTTTCGCACCAGCCTCTTTCCTGGCAATTTCCTCAGCTTCAATTTCCTTTTGACTTTGTAATTGAGTCAGCCGATTTTGGCTTCTTTCCTTTTCAATACTCAGCCGGTAAAACTCTTCTTCCAGTTTGATAATTCGATCAGAATTTTGCTCCCCCGGTAATTCTGCGATTCCCTCCCGGCGAATATGAAACGCTTTCGATTTCAACCCACCAATTTCTGTATCGAGATCGTTCAACTCATGGGTTAATTCATTTATTTTTTGTTGAAAAATTCCTTCTAGCTGGTCTAAGTGCTGCCAGGATTCTGTGATTATTTTTTCACGTTTTGATAATCGCTGATTATCAAACTCTTGTTGGGTTATTTGTTCCTGATATTGGAGAAAATCTTCTGGTTTTTTGCCTTTGGTTTTTGGCTCCAGTCCCTTGATCCGGGAAAAAATTTCCTGTTTTTTTTCTTCCAAAAGCGGAAGGCAGGCAGCTGAGGCCTTTAGAGATTGAACATCTAAAAACTTGCAAATATTTTGCTTTTCGGTTAACTGATCAAGCTGATATGTTAGACGTGCTTTTTGAAATAATACAGTTTCTAACAGTTGGATCTGTTCGTTTTTCAGGAGAGTAGTACTGGAAGAAGCATGTTGTTTTTCTTTCTGAAGGTCAGCAATTTCTTTTTTTAATGCCTTTAACGCATTTTTTCCATCCTCAAACCCAACCATCAAATCCCTGACAAGGCTTTTTGTTTCAGACTGATATTTTTCGATCTGACTTCGGATCAGCCCTATTTCGGGAATCATTTCCCGGTTATTTCGATAACTTTCAATCGATTTCCAGTGCTTCAGGAATTCTTTCAGGCTTTCCCTGATCATACCTATGTTAATCCTCTGAGAATCAGACAACGCCAGTTTGGCTATTCTATCCTTAAGCACACTTACCGACCAATCATTTTGTTGGATCATATCCCGCTGGGATTCGATGATCAGATTCGCTTTTTGAGACTCAAAAAGAACAAATTTTCGGTAAAGGCTTTTATTCTTTCCTTCTTCCTGTCCAAAAATAATTCTGCGATAATCTTCTCCATTTTTTAACTGATCAACGTAATCGAGTTTGCGCTTTTTGATATTTTTGAGAATGAGGCTCATTGAATTCGGCTGATGCGCACCCGTCATAAAAATCTCCTGCTCATATATCCCTTTCACCAGCAACATTTCCAGACTGGCATCAACTTTCGACACACATAAAGTGAAGGCATTTTTCCCTGCTCCCATTTCATACAGAATCATTGAATCAGGATGAGGAAACAGAAAGTTTCTCCATTGATTTCCCAGGTCTTCAGACTCTCCGCTGTAAGCAAAAAGAACTGCTTTGAGCAAAGTTGTTTTTCCAAAGCCATTAGGACCTGAAAAATGAATATTTCCGGAAAGCGAGAATTCCTGATGTGAAAATCCTCCACTTTTGACAAAGATGATTTTATTAACCATGATTAAACGAGTTCGATTTTATGGGCCCAGTTTTCAAGAAAAGAAAAAGCAGATAAAACGTGATATTTTTCATCCGACTCGTGAATCAGCTCAACCAGCCCCTGTTTTTCAAGCATCCTTACAACCTGCCTGATTTTATCGATGACACGCCCCTGCCCTCCCCTGCCGCTGAGTTGACCGAGTTTTCTTTTCAGGTATGCATTCTTGTGACATTTTTCGTGAATTTCTTCCAACGTAAACACATATCCCGGCCCAAACTCAGGCGCATAAGATTTGAAAAAATCCAGCCACTCAATAAAACGAATCGCCTGATCCAGTTTTTCCTCACTGGTCTTTTCCGTTTGTGGTGAAGAAAAATAGAAAAACCCATCTCCTGCCATTAATTCAAAACCTAATGGCCTGAAGTAGGCAGTCAGCTCTTCTCTGAATTGAGAGGCAATTTCATAGAGATTTTTTTGTGAGGAGAAACTGTTCTTACTCAAAAATTCACCACTACTTAACAGTTGAAAAATCAGGCTTGTTTGAGGAGGAATATTCATCATCGATCACTTTCTGCCAAATATAATAGATTTTTACAAAAATTATTAGCAAAATTGATGTTATTTTTAGTTTTTATTGGAAAGGTTTTTGATACTTTATTTACAGCTCTGTTGTATACATTATTAACCAGAATTTTCCCAAAACAAACGCTTCATGAAATGGTATTTTACAAGTCTGGGGATTTTCTTATTTCTGTCTTGTCAAATAGATGATCATTCAGGAAAGACCCATTCTGATCCAAATTCGCAGAAAATCTCCCTATCAGGCAGTCATTCTCTCATAGACGAAATCGCTTATGACATTCCTGTAGACCCCATTCGTATGCCTTACCGGGGCGAAATCCGCCAAACAGCAAGTTGGCAGGATAAAAATGGCAAAAACACCCTCATTATTTCGGGAATTCACGCGAATGGCATTCTCAATAAGGCAGAAATTTTTACTTATAACTACATTGAAAAAGATAGTCTTCTCAAAACCCTTTGGAAATCTGAAGACCATGTCATGGGCTCCTGTGAAAGTGATATCTTTATCGCGCCCGAAACTCTGGAAGTGCTGGATATCAACCAGGACGGCATTGCAGAAAGCGTTTTTATGTACATTCTTTCTGAAAATTGTGATGCCTCTCCGGTCAGGACAAAATTAATGATGCATTCGGGGGAAAAAGAATTGATGATAGAAGGCCTTACAAAGGTATTTTTATTGCCCATTCCGGAAGTAGAAGAAAACTCAAAAAGGATTGACAAAGCTTTTCAAGCTGTAGATCCTTTGCTTAGCACGTATGCGTCCCAAAAATGGGACAATTATGTAAGGGAAGAAACTTTGGCTTTTCAAGAGGCGGTAGGGAATTAGCCGTTGGCGGTTGGCCCTTAGCCTTTGGCTTTTAGCCGTTGGCCTTTAATATTTCTTTGGCCAAAAGCTAATAGCTAATAGCCAATAGCTAAATCGTAATTTCTACGATATTTCCTTCCGGATCAGCTACCACACTTTCGTAATATCCGTCACCTGTCCAGCGGGTTTCGCCCAGAATTTCATATCCGTCTCTTCTCAGTTTTTCAGTTAATTCATTCACTGCTTTTTCGCTGCCAACAGAAATAGCGAAATGAATGATTCCCCTTCTTTGTTGTTCAGAAGCTTTGCCGAAATCGGGAATTTCAGGTTTGTGCATAAGTTCCAGTCTTGATCCGGAATCAAACGAAAGGAAGTATGAAGAGAAGTTTTTCTGGGGGTTCTCATATT
>JAGQVA010000280.1 GCA_020438265.1 Bacteroidota bacterium | reverse complement strand
AGGTTAATAGCTTCTTGTATCGTGAGGTCTGCTTTAAGTTCTGAATGGTTTATGATATTGAATCCCGCTAACGGTAAAGCTGATACGGCCAGCCCGGCTGTTTTGATGAATTCTCTTCTTGATTTTTGCATGTTTAATTTGGACGTTTTATTTCACCACATAGCCATAGAGAAAATATAGTGAGCACATAGTTAGCTTTGTACTCTTTGTTATCTTTCAACTATATGACTACGTGGTAAATAATTAAAATCGCTAAAAGTTTATGAATGGGTTACCCCACAGCTTCCCGACAAAAATCAATACATTTTGCCACTTCCTTCACAGCATCAGAACCTTCAGGAATATCATACTCCAGCTCAATCGTTCCCATAAATTTGTACTTATTATTCTTCATCAATTGAAGAATCTCCTTGAGTGGCGTGTCGCCTTGTCCCCACGGCATATTGGGCCCTTCATTAAACTTACGGTCCTTGAGATGGAGATTGAGAATTCGGTCGTGATATTTTTCAATCAAAGGAATAGGAGACGTATTGGTACCAGCGATATAATGCCCTACATCCAGATTAAGAGAATTATAAGGCGACTTTTTCACGGCTTCATCCCAGCTTTCAAAAGCTACCTGAGCGTGGTTGTGATAACCAATCTGACGCTTGTATTTGGTGGCATAAGGAGAAAGTTTTTCAATGGATTCATCTGATCTTTCCAGGGTAATTCCTTTTGAACCCAGTGCTTTAGCTGAATTAAAACAATAAGCAATTTCTTCATCTGACATCCGGGCCATAGAACCGAATTTGACGACTTCAATATTTATCCCTTCCTTTTTGAAGCGCTTTTTCACCTCTTTGTATTTACCAATATCAGCACCTGCACGGAATTTTGACATTTCTTTGCCCCAGGCTTCCAGCTCTTTTCGTTTTTCCTCAGAGCGTCCCCAACCTGGAAATGGCGGCGCTCCGGCGTATTCTTCCACAGGCTCGCCCATGAGTTCAACCGTGTTGAGACCTAGTTCTACCAAATAACCAAGAAGGTCGTCAAGCTTTCCGGGCATACTGCGGAAGCTATAGGTAATGACACCCAAATTAATTCCGGGAACAGGAGCAGGAGCTGAGATTTTTAGCGTGTCAGACCAAAGGGCTGAGGGTAAAAGCGCTACAGAAGAAAGCGCTGCGGCATTTTTGAGAAATTTTCGTCGATTAATAGAAGAATTGCTCATAGTTAGTAGTAGACTAAATGATTATTGAAGGTTAATGAACCTAAAGTAATGGCTTTTGATGAGGATAAAAAATTACTTGTCATTTAGACTGGAAAAAGTAATCGGGCTTTCCCAAGCCCGATCCTACTTATGTATCTACAGATGCTAATCCATAAAATTTTTCCATTCCCAAGGTCTGTTTTTTATCGGAATGGAATATTCTACCGTTCCCCCTTCCATACAGGTGAAGGACTCCCCAAATCCTCCGGATACTCCGGAACCAAAATATTCTGGCTCATTCGATCAAAACATACCTCATGAATATTGCTTTTTCGCCCCGTTGCAGCAGTTACACCCCAATAGACAATCGGATTTCCTCCAAAAATGCCGTTTACCAGATCGTGCTGAGCTGCAATGACTTCTCTTGAATCAATCTGTACAGAAAGCTTTTGAATATTGGGTTGCCAGAGAATGACCAGACTATGATTAATACAATCTTCCACATTGGTAATCGCATTTGGGCCCGCCAGATCGTTATAATGGCCGACCCGGCCATTGGCCATAATCGCAATATGATCCTCCGCAGGATCATTTAAATGATAATTGCGCCAGGTGTCAATCTCAATTCCTACGGATGGCCTGAGACCGGAAAAACCAATTCCTTCTCCCACATATCCCAGCCGATTCGTTTGAGGAGAAAAAATAAAAACCATTCCATCCGCTCCCAGTGAGTCATTACAACCAGCCATAATGGAAAGCTCAATCATAAACGGCTGCATGAGATCAATGGGTTTTTTATACCAGATCGAACCTGAAGCATAGTCTACATCTTCGGTGAGTCTAAAGCAATCCTGTTCAGTCAAATAAGTACTTCCCTGAATGGTGAAATCTTCAAAGGTAGGTTTTTGAGCCAGGAGAATGGAGCAACTAATCAGACCAAAAAACAGTGCAGTAAAGGTTTTTAGATTCATGATATCAATATTTAGGTGAAAGAGGTTTTCACCAGGTTGATCGAAACGAATTGGGCCTTAAATTTTTGTTGCGGTGATGAGCGTAAATGTAGTCCCCGATTATTCCTAATTTACATAAAAATCCTGAGAATGAATTTGAATTCTTGTATTTTGAAGTTCTCGCAAGATGCAACTACTCTCATCCTGGATGAATATGCTATTTCCTCTGCGAACTCTGAATTCTCTGCGTGAACATATAATTGGTTTTTCTCACGCAGAGTTCGGAGAGCACGCAGAGGAAAAGGAAAGCGCTATTAATTTATTTCTAATGCGAATCAAGGGTAGAAACGTAAGTTTTTGAGGCCGTTAGGTCTCAAACGTGGGTAGAAATAGGAGGATTTTCCTTTCTCCTCCCCGATTTTTGCGCCGCTACGGCGCAAAAATCGGGGAATGTGGCGGAAATGCCGGCATTTCTACCCACGTTTGACCCTTAACAGGGTCTTTAATACCTTTTCAACCCTTGATTCACATTAATTATTTAAAAGGAGGGAAAAGTTGCCGCATGACAGCTTTAAACATATCTGACCGTTCTACCCGGTTGGATTTTTCGGAAGTTACATGTTGATAGAAATTAGTCCCTTCAATGAGAGAAATAATCATTTTGGCAGATTCTTCCGGATCTTCAATTTCAATAATCTTTTGCGATTTTGCATGCGCAATCTCTTTAGCCAGCGTCTTTCTCAATCCTTCATAAAAATCAACAAACCGCATCCGGATCTCAGGGTTGCGCATTCCCAAAGCATAAAAACTGTAGAATACGGTTTTGTTCATAATCAAATCCCACTGGATTTTGGAGACGACATCTACCACGTCGTCCCAACGTTCCTGAGGATCTTCAACCGATGAAAAATCGGGAATGATGTGGGAGGAGTAGGTGGACATGATATAGTCTATCAAGCCAATAACCATAGCATCTTTGGTGGAAAAATAGTGAATGAGCAGGCTTGGATTGACTTCCATCCTTTTGGCTATTTTGCCAATAGAGGCTCCTTCAAACCCCTCCTCAATAATGACTTCATAGAAATGAGAAAGGATTTCCTGCCTTCTGATTTTTGCTTTACTTTTTCTTCCCATGTATGGAATGAGGTCAATTATATAATGATACCTCTTTTACTTCTCCTTAGTCTAACTTATAAAATTTTGCTGATAAAAAGTAATTTTTTATCATATTCATGGACAAAACCTATCTAATGAATATGACTACTGCAAAAAAATTTATCCTTTACGGGATGATACTTTTTCTGACCATTTTACGTCTGAATGGTCAGGATGTAACCCCACAAGAAATACAGCGGCAAATACAAGGCCAAATCCTTGCTGCCAAGCCTGGAGACACTGTACAAATCCCCGCCGGGAATCTGCGCCTCGTACGAAGTATCTATATTGAAAACCAATCCCGAATCACACTGATGGGCCAGGGAAAGGATCAAACCATCCTTTCATTTGCACATCAGGAAGAAGGAATGGAGGCCCTCAGGGTCTTTAATTCGAGAGATATTCGACTGGAAGGGTTCTCGATTGAAGATCCCAATGGAGATGCAATCATTGTACAAAATGTCCAGGGAATTATGCTCAAAGATATTCGTGCCGGATGGACTAAAAATCTGACAAATCCCGAGCACAGTCATGGTGTGTTTATCGATAAGTCGAATCGGATTTTGATAGATTCCTGCGAGGCTTACGCGGCCATTAATGCCGGTGTATATATCAGACAGTCCCGGGACCTGATTATCCAGGGATCATTCTTTCACCAGAATTCTGTCGGCATAAGCATCATTAATTCTTCCAATTCAGAAATCCATCATAATATTTCCAAATACAATGCGATCGGTATGGCAATTTATAATTTGCCGGGTCTGCTGGTTTATGGAGAGGGAAGCAAAATCTATAAAAATGAAATCAGTGAAAATAATATTCGCCTTCTTTCACCTTCGACTTATTTCAATCATTCTTTTCCGGCAGGGACAGGGATTGCTGTTATGAGTTTTGAGAAAGTGGCCATATTTAAAAATGAAATTGTCAATAACAAAACACTCGGCGTCCATATCTCCGATTTCTCTTTTCTCAAATCCCCCATATCACTTCCTGAAAAAATATTAGAGAATAAAATCATTTACAAAAGTGTCGCTGCTTATCAGGCCGAACAGGACACCTCTTTCAACCCCTTTTTCCATGAAATCAATATTTTTGATAATACCTTTTATCGGGAAGAACAAAAACCATTTACAAATCACTTTCTCAGCCGCCTCCTGAGTGATTATTATAAAAAAAATCCCCCATCCATTGTGTTAACTCAAAACTTGGCCAATCAAACCAAACAAGATGTTTCTTCTTTATGTTTAGTAGACAATCGAAACATGAGTTTTGTGGAAATCAATCACAAAGAAGCTTTAGATAATCCTCCTACGGATATCACAAAATACAATTGTAAATTGCCTCCGTTAGATCCAGTATCTTTATACAAAAACTAAATATGACAATCATAAAAAGCATCATATTTCCTTTTCTCGTCCTGTTGGTTTGGCTTTTATCAGCCTGTAGCGCTTCCAAACCACCCAAAAGACCTTTTGAAGCATATCAGCCTTCTCCTCCTCCGGACTATAGCCTGGAAACATCCTGGTCAGCGTTGCCTCAAAAAGATGATTACGCTGATGATATTCCGCTTCCATTGCAAAACGAGGCACAAACAGAACCTCTCGTAGACGTTTTCTTTATTCATCCAACTACTTTTATGGGTGGTCTGGCCTGGAACGCGGATGTCAATGATATAGAACTCAATGCCAAAACCGATGAAAGAGCTGTGAAACACCAGGCCAGCATTTTTAATCAAAGCGGAAGGGTTTTTGCTCCGCGCTACCGTCAAATGTCCTTTGGCGGCTTTTTTACCGATGATACCACTTCAGAGAAAAAAGCGCTCATGCTGGCCTATAGCGATGTTAAACGAGCTTTTCAGTATTATTTACAAGTCTACAACCAGGGACGCCCCATTATCATCGCTACTCATAGCCAGGGAACTGTTCATGGAATACGCCTGATCCAGGAATTTTTTGATGGCACGAATCTTCAGCCACAATTTGTAGCTGCCTACCTCCCAGGATGGCCATTTACAGAAGAGACCTTTTCGAGTATTCCAGTTTGCGAATCGCCAGAGCAAACGGGTTGTGTGACGGGTTGGTGTAGCTGGAAGATGGGTAGCCTTCCCAAAAACTACGAAACTTTTTACCAGGGTGCTGTCGTTACCAATCCCATTTCATGGAAAGCAGATGATAGTCTTGCGCCCAGGTCTGAGCACAAAGGGTTTGTTACAAGTAAATATGATAAAGTCATTCCCAACCGCCTGGACGCACAGGGAAACGACGGGATTCTGTGGGTCAGCAAACCTTTCAAATTTACCCCGGTTAAAAATCTTCATGTAGGAGATTTTAATCTGTTTTGGGTAGATGTGCGGGAAAATGTGGCTTTGAGAGTGAAAAAATATTTACAGCAGGCGGATCTTAAATCGACGAAGGCGGATTAATTTTTAATAGACCTTAGCTATCTAGCGCAGGTTTTGTAGGTTAACAAATTGGGAATTAATACTTTTTGTTATCTCAGGAGGCCCCGGATAGCTAGCGCTTCCGGGGTGACAGCCAATAGCTGTTAAAAACACGCCGAACATTTCGGCGTGTACCCACAAAGCGTATGCTTTGTCATTCCCGACGCGATAGCGATCGGGAACCTCCTGCGGGTTAAACAATATTAATCAACCATTTGTGGACCCAGGGTCTAAATTCCCCCCCTACTCAAAATCAGTAGTCAGCTTAAACCTCAGAATCCGTCCATTCCCTGCATCTGCGACATAAACAATTTTGTCAAGGTAGGCCACCGCTCTGGGTTCCCGGAACTGAGTCAGACTTGCCCCTGTTCCTCCAAAAGAAGCAAGTATTACTTTGGAAGAGGAAGCACCTGCGGGTGGGTTTACTCCTTCATAACCAGCCGAATTAAACTGAAAAAGAGAATCTTTGGCTGGATCTACCACAAAAAGGTAGTTGGTTCCATCTCCGCTAAAAGTCACATCTGCCGGAGCAGAAAACCGATTGGGTTCATACAAAAACCGATCTGCTTTACTGGTATCACCTGCCGGAAGGTTTTCCACTACATAACTAATCCCAAAGTCTGTCTCTATAAACTGAACCTGCTGTACCTTTAGGACATTTGACTCCAAAATAGAGGTAAAAGCAAAATCTCCGCGAGTACTTACCGCCGGGCTTTGTGGTGGCTGAGCACGGGTGGCAATTCCCTGTGGTTTTTTGAAATAATCTCTGATCAGCCCCAGGTTAGTGGAAATAAAAACAGGCGTTTCAAACTCATCATTATCTCTAAATAAAAGTACAGCATCATCAGGTCCCCCAAACTGGAAAATAGAATTGGAAGGGCCATTACGAGCGATATAATAACGGTTATTCCCAATCATCGCAATTCCATTAAAAGAAACTGCTTCATCACTAACAGTAGGCGTTCCCGATTTAAAGTAAAAAGGATGAATAATTTTTTTTGTAATCCGGGCAGATTTTAAACCATAATTCCCTGTTTTATCCAAATTTAACCGGTAAATCGTGGGTAAAGTAAATTCAGTATTACTAATGGTCGTATCAATCGTCCCCAGGGCAAGGATATCCAGTCTCCTGTCCTGAGCAATCGCCCGCAGGCCAGGAATGGTAAAACGCCCCAGTTCATTACCCGCCT
>JAGQVA010000279.1 GCA_020438265.1 Bacteroidota bacterium | reverse complement strand
CTGGAAGGTCTGAAAGTAAGAAAAATCATTCGTGATAATCATTAATGGAAACAAAACTTTTTTTACAGGAACCCCTGCTTTTACTATCAATTCTCAACTAATTATATTATTTTTGCAATAGTGTTGCATATATGTCGAAACGTTACAGGACATATTTCGGAATTGTGTTAATCCTCCTCATCGGAGTGATCAATATTCCTTTTGCCTGGCTGCATCAATGTGAATACGCCCATAAACACGCCATTACTAAAGTAAAACATAGTTCTGATTCACAATTTGATGAGGAAATTCCGGATTGCCCAATTTGTGAATTAAATTTTCCGCTTTACGTATCTGACAATGCCCAAACAAAGCTTGTAAAAACAGCTTTTCAATCCTGGGTTTCACATTTATTCGATTCTGCCTACTTAGCTGAATTTCAACATTTTTACCCTCTCCGCGCCCCACCTGTCTGTTAACCCACCTTTCTTTTCTCAGTCTTTTTCCTCAAGACTTTGAGAAACACTTTTCCTTGTTTCTAATTGAGAAATATTATCATGGTTAATAGATCATTTTTACTGATTGCCCTCTATTTTTTGTCAGGGTCGATGTTCTCTCAGAATAATTGCCAGCTTGATTTAAGTGGTGTATTAACGTATGCCGAGAGCAGTGAACCGATTCCTTACGCCACAGTTGTCGTGAAGGAATTAAACCGGGGAACGGTGACGGATTCCTCTGGGAAGTTCAGTTTAGAGGGAATTTGCGAAGGTCAATATACTCTTTCCTGTTCTCATATCAATTGTGAACATAAGGATATTGTAGTTGACCTGAAAAAGGGATTTCGGGCACATATTCATCTGGAACCCAGAGATTATGTAACTGAGGAAGTCCAAATCCTGGATGTGAAAATAGCTCCCAAACCTACCCAACCGATATCAGTCATAGATCAGCGCGCTTTGGAAGAATTGCGGGGAAAAAACCTGGGCGAATCCCTTTCAAGGATGGCAGGAGTTAGTATTTTACAGACCGGGGCCACCATTGCCAAACCTGTGATTCATGGCCTTCACAGCAATCGTCTGTTAATCCTGAATAATGGCATCCGTCAGGAAGGACAACAATGGGGTTCTGAACATGCGCCGGAAATAGATCCTTTTATCGCTACCAGTTTGAAAGTGATTAAAGGAGCGAATGCCGTTCGGTACGGTTCCGGGGCAATGGCAGGCGTCATTCTGGTTGAACCGGGAGCATTGAGAGATTCTGCCGGAATAGGTGGGGAAATAAACCTGGTAGGCTTCTCAAATGGGCGCTCAGGAACGGTTTCAGGGATTTTGGAAGGCAGTTCTGAACTTTTACCCAACTGGGCATGGCGGGTGCAGGGAACGGTTAAAAAGGCTGGAAATCTCCATACGCCGGATTATTATCTCGAAAATACAGGAGCGCAGGAAGATAATTTTTCTCTTACCCTTGGTTATCATACTTTGGAGAAAGGCATGGAGGTTTATTACAGCCGATTTCACAACGAATTAGGGATTTTGGCTTCTGCTCACCTGGGAGGCGAAAGTGATCTGATCAAAGCTTTTGAAAGCCCTCAGCCATTAGGGGCCGATACCATTCCATTTACTTATGAAATCCAGCGCCCCTATCAGGATATTACCCATCATTTGCTCAAGTGGAATGGATATCTTCGTTTGGCTCAAAAGGGTAAAGTGAGTCTTACTTATGCTTATCAGAATAACCAAAGACTTGAGTTTGATAAACATAAACCCCGGGGTTCCAACGACGAAGGCGATATCCCCGAACTGGATTTCCAGATTCATACACATACCCTGGAAGGAGTCTGGGATTGGGGACGGGCCAGAGGTTGGTCTGGTTCAGTAGGGAGTTTTGGCATGTATCAGGACAATTATCTCAATGGAAGGCCTTTTATCCCCAATTTTGTTGCAATCAACGGTTCTGCTTTTGCCATTCAGCGCTGGAAAGGAGAAAAACTGGAATGGGAGGGAGGATTAAGATATGATTACAACTGGATGAATAGCGCCAGGGAGGAAAGAGGAATTGATATATATTCCATTCGAAGTTTTCAGAATATATCCGGAACTATTGGAGGACTTTATTATTTGAATGAAAAATGGAACGTCAAAGCTAATCTGGGTTCAGCCTGGAGGCCTCCGCATGTGGATGAATTATTTAGTAATGGATTACACCACGGTGCAGCAGCTGTGCAATACGGCGACAGTACCCTGGTGCCCGAAACGGCTTTCAAAGGATTATTGACCTTAACTTATTCAGGAAGGAAACTACAGGGCGAATTAACCTTTTACCACAATCATTTTAATCATTTTATTTACCTCCGCCCTGATGGCCTTGAAACCACGATTCGGGGGACATTTCCTGTCTTTACCTATGATCAAACCCAGGCCCGGCTTACGGGAGCTGATCTGGAGATTCACTATCAATTTATGCCAGATCTTTTATGGGAAATAAAAGGCTCGTGGTTAAATGCCTATAATCAAACAGATAACGAACCGCTCATTTACATGCCTGCGAACTGGCTGGAAAATGAATTGACCTATGAATGGAAACTAAAGTATAAACCTCAATCAGGGTATGTTTCATTAGGTATGCGCAACGTGGCTCGCCAAAACAGAGTGCCTGAAGGTCAGGACTTTACTGAGTCTCCGGAAGGATATTCCCTTATTCATGCAAAAGCGGGAATGACCATGCCTTTGGATAAATTCCAGTTACAATTTGGCCTGACCGTTGACAATCTGCTGAATGTTACCTATCGCAATTATCTGAATCGATTCCGTTATTTTGCTGATGAAATGGGGCGGAATATTTCAGTGAAGGTCAAGGTGGTTTTTTGATAAGGAATCTTTGTATTTTACCACATAGGTACATAGCCTGTAATTGGAATGAAGAAATCATCGCAAATTCCAGGTTGAATGCTTTCTCTGTCTTCTATGTTTTCTTTTTCTCTTTAGGCGTAAACAATTATTTTCTATGCGGCTATGTGGTAAAAATAATTCGCCCTATAAAAATTGACAAAGAACCAAATAAAAGAAGCGGCCCCCCAAGGAGCCGCCATTCAAACCACCATAATTACAGATTCTTGATAGTTGTGTTCTCAGGTTAATCAGACGATGTTTTGCGTTGATAATGATTCAAAGGTAGGGGAGGAGGGAGAGGAAGGCGAACAAAAGAATAGGGGTAAATTAAATTTCTATTTTGTATTAATTATTCCCTGCGTAGCAAATATGCCTTTATATGAAGTTTTTAATTAAGTCTTAACCTGTTGAAATAAAATACCTGTTACAAAGATTTAATGTTTATTTGAATTACTCATGTAACAGCATGATTAAAATCATACCTGTTGCTGAGCCAAAACCTGTTTATTTTCCCGGAAGAATGTTATTCTTGTAGGTTATTTAATTCTAAAAGAATGATGATTTCCGAATCTAATAAAACCATAGACGAGCAAGCCCAGGGCAAGGCCCCTGAGCAGAAGGTTTTACCTCCAGCTAAAAAAATGATGGTTCCTTCTGAAAGGGGCGTTAAACTCATCCATAACCCTGTTTTTAATAAAGGAACGGCCTTTTCCAAATCAGAGCGCCAGACGCTGGGGTTGCGGGGATTACTCCCTCCCAAAGTCATCTCTCAGGATCTGCAGGCAGACCGAATCATGACCAACCTTCATAAAAATTCAGATGATCTTGAAAAATATATCTCTATGGTATCTCTTCAGGACCGGAATGAAAACCTGTTCTATTATGTGATACAGCGACATTTGGAAGAATTGATGCCCATTATTTATACCCCAACGGTTGGGAAGGCCTGTCAGGAATTCGGGCATATTTACCGGAGGTCAAGAGGGTTATATATATCTATTGAAGACAAAGGGCACATCAAAGAAGTATTATTAAACTGGCCACATAAGGATGTGAAAGTGATTGTGGTTACGGATGGGGGGAGGATTCTTGGCCTGGGAGACCTGGGTGTAAACGGAATGGGGATTCCAATCGGGAAACTCGCTTTATACACAGCCTGTGCGGGTATCGATCCTACAGGTTGTTTGCCTGTTACGGTAGATGTAGGAACCAATAATGAATCTCTTTTGAAAGATCCGCTTTATTTGGGACATCAACACAAAAGGATTTCAGGCGATGCTTATCAGGAGCTTTTTGATGAATTTATCAAAGCCGTTCAGGAAATTTTCCCCAATGCCATTATCCAGTTTGAAGATTTTGCAACTCAAAATGCATTCACTCTTTTAGATCGATATCGGGAAAAAGCGCGGGTTTTTAACGACGATATTCAGGGAACAGCCAGTGTAGCCCTTGCCGGATTGCTCTCTGCCCTGAGAATAACCAAACAAAATCTGGAAGATCAAAAAATCCTCTTTCTCGGTGCAGGAGAAGCTGGAATTGGAATTGGAAATATGATTTCTCTGGCTATGCAGGAATCAGGTCTTTCAGAGGAAAAAGCCCGGCAAAATATATGGTTTATGGATTCAAAAGGGCTGGTTTGTGCTTCCCGGAATGATTTGGCCAGGCATAAACTTGAGTACGCACATGAGCATCCATTTATCAACAGTCTGGAAGAAGCCGTAAAAATTCTCAAACCTCAGGCGCTTATTGGAGTCAGTGGACAGGGCGGAACATTTACAGAAGAGATCATTCGTCTCATGGCAGAAATCAACGAAAAACCGATTATTTTTGCCTTGTCCAATCCTACTTCCCAATCTGAATGTACCGCAGAGCAGGCTTATAATTGGACAAATGGAAAAGCGATTTTTGCCAGTGGAAGTCCTTTTGCCCCTGTTGAGTATAAAGGAAAAAAACTGATTCCCGGTCAGGGAAATAATGTGTACATATTCCCTGGAATAGGACTTGGACTTTCCTATTGCCATGCCCAGACCGTTCCGGACCGAATGTTTTTTGAAGCAGCTAAAGAGGTTGCCAATTCAGTGAGTGAAGAAGAGCTGGCCAATGGTACGGTCTATCCTTCATTTCAAAGGATAAAAGAAGTGAGTATTAAGATTGCTGCGGCAGTTGTAAAAGTAGGAGTTGAAGAAGGAGGCGTTCCCGGTCATTATATGAATCACGTAGAAGAAAAAGTCAGAAATGTGATGTACACACCTGAATATCCGGATTATTTGTAGGATATTAAAAACCTCCCACAGATAACACAGATTCCACAGATAACCCTCATTATTAAGCGTTTAGATCTGTGAAATTTGTGCCATCTGTGGGAAATATAAAAAATAAATATAGAAACATTTCTACTAAACCTTAATCACCAAACACCCCTGTTTTAGCCCTTTTTCCACATATCTGTGCGCTTCTGGTACTTCCTCTAAAGGAAAGACCTTATCAATGACCGTAGTTATTTCCCCACTGGCAAGCAGATCAACCATCTTCTGATAATACTCTGGAGTATAAGGTGCCAGCGAAGGAATGACCCTTTTATCGGTTGTTTTTGATGTCCAGAGACCTCTGAGCGCTGTCCCTACGCGGGGATTTCCCAAAACCAATCTTCCCCCTTCATTCAAAACCTGAATCGTATTGGAGAAGGAAAATTTCCCTACCACATCAATCACTACATCATAGGTATGTCCCAGCTGTGTAAAGTCCCGGGTTTGGTAATCGATCCCTTCATCAGCACCAATGGATAATAACATGGGCAATTTCGCCTGGCTGTCCACTACATACACATAAGCGCCTTTTTGTTTGGCCATTTGGACTGCATACGTTCCAATATTTCCGCCTGCTCCATTAATCAGCACTTTCTCTCCGGGCTGTATATTCGCATCTTTGATAAAATGTAAGGCATTGAGCCCCCCGGTGGGAATAGTCGCGGCAGACTCAAAGGAAATGCTATCAGGTTTGTGAACGACATGATGATTGGCAGGCAAACAGACATATTCTGCATAAGCGCCAAAGTGAAACTGCGTAGAGGCAAATACCTGATCACCCGGTTTGAAGTTTTCTACCTTTTCTCCCACTTCTTCAATTACGCCTGAAAGTTCCTGCCCCAGCGTTTTTTTCCTGGGTTTAAAAAATCCCACTGCAAATCGCATCAATAATTTCAAAGGAAAAGGAAAATCCAGTTTTCTGGATTCGCAATCACCCAGGGTTACTGTGGTGGCGTGGATTTTAATTAAAACCTCGTTGGCTTTGGGTATGGGTTTAGGAATTTCCTGAAGCTTTAGAACCTCAGGAGGACCGTATGCAGTCCAGACAATGGCTTTCATGGTTTTAGATTGACTTTTAACAGGTGAAGGATGCATGCTGGTTGTTTTATTCTACATAAAGGTAATCCAACTAATAAAAGGGTTGGAAAGGAGAAAAAAAAATACGCACTACTGTACACATTTAAAAGCCTCTCCTTTATGGAGCAGGCCCACAGATAACACGGATTCCACAGATCAATTCAATTGCTAAGCGTTTAGATCCGTGAAATTAGTGTCATCTGTGGGAAATATTAAGTGTAGCTAAAAAGTGCATGGTAGATAAACCCGGTTATACTTTTGCACCGACATGAGTTAGCCTTCGGGTTATTTCTATCCAAAAAGGACTAATAAAAAGCGTCAATGAAATAATAATAATAGACAGATGATAAGAAAAAACACGGAGGCACAGAGAAACGGAGAAATGACTAATCAATTATATTTCTCCAAACCTCCGTGCCTCTGTGTTTCATCTTCACGCTCCTGCCACTGGCTCCCCTAAATTCAGCTCACCCTCAACCTATCCGCATACATCGCCCGGAGCTTACTCACCTTCGGCGAAATCACTACCGAACAATAAGGCTGAGCAGGGTTATTTGCATAATAATTCTGGTGATAATCCTCAGCTTCATAAAATACATCCAGCGGACTGACCTCCGTTACAATCGGGTCGTTGAAATAGGAACCCAGATTGGCAATCACCTTTTCCGCAGCTGCTTTT